>JBBQOG010000383.1:0-3618 GCA_038330665.1 Bacteroidales bacterium | reverse complement strand
CACCCTGGATGCAATTGAAACCAACCTGGCCAGCAATTTCTACCGGATGCCAGCCGATGCAAGGTTTATGATCGAGGACCGGATTGCGATGCGTGATGCAGACGATTTTGAGCCCTATTGTCTGGCGGTGGCACGTTCGGTGCATGGCATGGTGGAAGAAGCCGTTTTGTCGAAGCTCCCGCTGATCAAAGTCCCCACACTGATATTTTTCGGGGAATGCGACATGCTCATCCCAAACCGATACCTCAATCCGGGTTTCACAAGGAAGATTGCCGAAACCGGTGCCGGCCTGATCAAAGGGAGCAAGCTGGTGATGGTTCCCAAATGTGGGCATTTCATGATGTTTGAAAAATCAGAAGTATTCAACAGTGAGGTGAAAAAATTTATCCAGTAGCCAGGTCATGAAGTTAAAGCTTGCCGCTTTCAGTGAATTTGCCAATCAGTTGTTTCCACATGAAGCCGATTATCTGCTGAGTATCCAGAACTTCACCAAAGGAGTGAACCTCCAGATCCTTAGGGTGATGCACCATAATTGTCATCATCCGGAAAAACCGCGGGAATATGATCCGGCGATCGACAAGCGTACCTACTCCTATGTGAAAAAATGGATCTTCGAAACGCTGGACCGGGCGGATGTCGATAAGTTTTATGAATGGCTGGCGTACACCGAGAAACAGATCATGATAGATGCCATCAACCCGGAAGAAGAAAAGGGAATACATCGGCATCTACGGACCATCACCCCCTCGGAGTACTTTTTTTTGCGGTTTTACGAACTTTTGCAGTACTACCGGGATTATCTCCTGATCCGGGTCAGGAACCGGATCTATAAGCCCATCAACGAATATCTGCAAAAACATGAAGCGGCTTACCACCGGGGCATGGCCATCAACGTGCAGCTAAATCAGGCAGCAGAGGCCATTATCCGGCAGCATGAAACCCTCGATGCCGAACCGATTCATTACAGCGATTTCCTGAAAAGCACCTTCAGCGATTCCTCGCTCGACGGCTATACACGCTACCGGGCAGCGGTGCGACTGACCTTTTTGTACTACAACTACCGTGAATTCGAGAATCTGCGGGGCGTATACGAAGAGCTGGATTCCCTTTTCAAAACACAGGTGTTTTACTCCAAGCGCATCCTGGCCAATTATTACTCCAATCGCGCCATGATGCACAGCAAACTCAATGAGCTGATCCCTGCGGAAAAATTCGGGTACCTGGCCATCCGGCAGAAAAACAGCGATTACCTGTTTTACCTGGCCAACCTGTGCGGCGTTTTATTGCGGAGCGAACAATACAAGAAAGCCCTCAAACTAATGAGTGCCTCCATTCCGGAATTGAAAAAGACCAACAGCTTCTACAACAAAATCGGGTTTGCAAGTTTCTATATCCGGACACTGGTTTACAATAAAATGGCCAAAGAGGCAGTCAGTTATGCGGCCACTTTCCTCGAAGCTTACAAAAAGCCCATTTTCGAAACCCGCTGGCATCTTTTCTTTTCCGCCTACCTGCAGGCCCTGCTCCATGCCGAAGAATACAGCCGGCTGGTATCCACCGCAAAGCGGCACAACCTGCTGGCACTCGAAAAGCGGTTCATCGATAAAACCATCTATATGCCTGTGCTTTTATGGTACAACGAAGTGGCCCAGTATATGGAAGGCAATCAGACCCGGGAAAAGCTCGCCGAAACCATCCTCTCCTCCGCCGGGATTCTGCTCCGGAATAAGTACAAAGCCGGAAGGATAAACGAACTGCTCAATATTCTGGCCGATTTCATTCCCGACGAGATTGCCGGTATCCGCAGCCGGCTCAGGTTACCGGAATAGAAATCGTGACCCCCAGCGGAACCGGCACTAAATCATTTCCGAATCCTTTACTTATTGAATTTTAGTTGCAAATATCAACTTAATTGATTTATCTTTGCCGATTGTTAAATTTTAAGCATGGAAGAGGAGAAACTATCCCTGGTGGAACTGGGGAAAATGATGCAGGAAGTATTCCGAACCTTCAGGAAAAGATCCAACGAACAACCGGTGGCCGAAGTCAAAATCACCAATGAGCAATTTGGCTTGCTGCACGCGATCAGCATCAAAGAGGAGGAAGTCATCCAGAATGACATGGCCGAAATGATGGGCAAGGACAAGTCCTCCATTCTCAGGCTCATAGACTCCCTGGAAGAGAAGGATCTCGTCAGGCGCGTAGTAGACCTGAAGGACCGCCGGAAAAATTGCCTGATGGTCACCAAACTGGGATACCGGGTACTGGATCAGTACATGAAAATCTTCAACGACCTCATGGCTGATATCCAGCAGGGTCTCAGCCCGGCAGATATCATTACCTTCCACCGCGTAGTGGCCCACATTCTGAACAGGGCCCAAAACATCTAGCCATCTTTTTTCTCTTAGTTGATAAAGACAACAATTGACATCCGAACCTTTTTAACATTTCATATGAAAAAGATATTCATCACCCTTTTTAGCTCTCTTTTTGGTTTGGGTATCCTAACTGCCCGGGCACAGGAACCCCTGACATTGTCGATTGACGAGGCGGTAACCTACGCGATTGATCACAATAAGACGCTGATCAATTCCAAATTCGCCATCGATAAATCGGCACAGCAGATCAAGGAAACCATTTCCCAGGGGTTACCCCAGATCAATGCCTCGCTGGATTATTCAAACTTTCTCGGGGCCGAAGCCTCCTTACAGTTAAACCCCGCAGCACCACCGGCCATTATCGCTTTTAACCCCACCAGCAATTTCAAGGCAAACCTTAGCCAGCTGGTTTTCAACGGGAATTATATTGTCGGGGTGCAACTTCTGAAGCTGTCCAAAACCATCACCGAGCAAAGTTACCAGAAGGATGAGCTCAATGTGAAGGAACAAACCATCCAGGCCTATTACATGGTGCTCGCCAGCGAGCGGATCCTGAACACCGTGAAGGAAAACAAGGCCAATGCGCAGATGATTTTTGAAAAAACACAAAACCTTGCCAATGCCGGGGTCATCGAACAAACCGATGCAAAAAAACTTTCGATCATGGTTTCTTCGGTCGACAATGCCATCAAATCTACCGAAAGACAGGTGGAGTTCGGGTATAATCTGCTGAGGTTCCAGCTGGGACTCGAATCGGACCAGGTATTAACACTAACCACCAACCTTGATGACATTACGCGCATGCATATCATTCAGGTGACGGCCGATCCTTTTAACATCCGGAACAATCAGGATTATAAACTGATTTCGATGCAGGGTGAGATTGCCCAAAAAACCATTGACCTGAAAAAGGCCAGCTACCTCCCCTCTTTGGTGGCCTTTTATTCCTATACCGAAAAACTGCTGAAGCCACTGTTCGATTTCAGTCCGAAAAACGTGGTCGGGTTAAACCTGAGTATCCCAATCTTGTCGGGTGGCCAACGGTTAGCCCAATTAAATCAGGCCAAAATTGATTACGACATCAGTAAAAACACCAAGGACCTGCTCACCCAGCAATTGACCCTGCAGGAGCGGCAACTGCGCTATAATTACAACAACCTTCTCGAGCAGTACCTGACTCAGAAGGCCAATGTGGATATTGCACGTGAAGTGCTCGAAAAGATGGAATTAAAATATCAGC
>JBBQOG010000382.1:0-3622 GCA_038330665.1 Bacteroidales bacterium | reverse complement strand
GGCCACAGTCTTCTAAATTTCATGGCCCCGGGGATCGCAATATTCGTCGACCCTCCCGCAGGTGGTACATATGATATGATCATGTTGCTTGCAGGAGTGGGCCTTCTCGAATTGGGCAATGTTTTTGCCAAACTGGTGCTTGATCACCAGGCCACAATCGAGGAGCAGTTCCATGGTGTTGTATAAGGTGGCCCGGCTAACCCGGTAATTGTTGTTTTTCATGTGTATATACAACTGTTCCACGTCGAAGTGCCCGGTCTGTCCATAAACCTCATCAAGAATGGCAAATCTTTCCGGAGTTTTCCGATGGCCCTTGCGCTCAATATATTCTGAGAATATCTCCCGTACAGTATTCTGGATGCTTGAACAGTTCATTTTATGAATCCTCAATTTTTTCCATTCGTTTAACAGAATCAACTCCTTTTAGTTTGGCAAGGGTAAGGATCAGGTTGTTAACATCTTCAGTGTTATGAACATACAGGTCGAAAGTGGCCTCAAAAATCCCGTCATGCGTATCGATGTTCATCGACCGGATATTCACACTCAATTCATTCGAAATGATATTGGTGATGTCATTTAACAATCCGAGCCGGTCGATACCGGTCATGCTGATCCGGGCCAGAAAAGCCATTAATTTATGCGAAGTCCATTTGGCGGCTACGATATGATCACCCTGGCTGGTCATCAGTTTGCTGGCTACCGGACAGGTGGTCTTATGTATGATGATCTCAGAAGTCTCGTCGTTTCGGTAACCCACCACCGCATCGCCGGGTATCGGTTCACAGCATTTGGCCAACAGGAATTCGTTTTCTTCCGGATTCCCCTGGATCTCGAGGCTGGAATTGGAGCCGGAATTGATTTGCAGCTGATCCGGTTTTTTTGACCCGAAGAATTGCAGGTCCCAGAAACGGACGGTTTTACTGCGTGAGCGTTTACGCAGAATTTTTTTGATTTGCTCCAGAGGTACCTCCTGACGCCCGAGAATCTGGTACAAATCATCTTTGCTGTTCACCTGAAACTCGTCGAATAGTTTCCGGAATACACTTGCCTGAGGTCTGTAATTCAGTTGTTTGAGTTGATCTTCTATCGTTTTCTGTCCGTGGAATATCTCTTTTCTCCGCTGTTCTTTAAATGCATCCTTGATGGCGGATTTAGCTTTTGCGGTGATTACAAAATCGAGCTGTTCCAATTGAGGGCTTTGAATGTCGGAGGTGAGGATTTCCACCTGGTCCCCGGTGTTCAGTTTCGTGGAAAGAGGTACGAGTTTATGATTCACCTTGGCACCGATGGCTTTTTGTCCGATGGCCGTGTGGATCTCGTAAGCAAAATCAAGTGCAGAGGCATGTTTAGGCAGGATGATTTCCTTTCCTTTTGGGGTGAAAGTAACCATCTCCGAATCAAAGAGGTTCAGTTTAAATGCTTCCAGGAATTCCACATCGCCGGCTTCCTGGTTGTTGAGCATGTCCGATACTCCCTTTAGCCACCTGTCGACCTCCCCCTCTTTCGAATCACCGGTTTTATATTTCCAGTGAGCTGCGAATCCATGTTCGGCAATATCATTCATTCGTTCCGAGCGGATCTGAACCTCGATCCATTTCCCATGCGGACCCATGAACGTTGCGTGAAGGGCTTCGTAGCCGTTCGCTTTTGGCCGGCTGACCCAATCCCGCAGACGGTCGGTTTTGGCTTTATAAATCTGGGTGATCGTCGAATAAATATGCCAGCATTGTGTGATTTCCGGTATTCTGGGTTTCGGTTTGAACACGATACGAACAGCCAGAATATCATAGATTTGTTCAAACGGCACATCTTTTTCCTGCATTTTCCGCCAAACTGAATAGATCGACTTTGGCCTGCCATATACTTCCAGCTTGAATTTTTCCTCTTCTAGCCTGGCCTTTACCGGTTCAATGAATTTATTGATAAAATGGCTGGATATCTTCTCGGAATGGTTGATCTTATTGGCCAGGTCGGCGTAGACCTCCGGATTTTTATATTTCAGACTGAGGTCTTCGAGCTCCGTTTTGATGGAATACAAACCGAGGCGGTGGGCCAGGGGAGCGAACAAGTAAAGCGTTTCGCTGGCAATTTTGATCTGTTTCTTGCGGGGCAGCGCCTGCAGTGTACGCATGTTGTGGAGGCGGTCGGCGAGTTTGATCAGGATTACCCGCACGTCGTCAATCAGGGTAAGCAATAGTTTTCGGAAGGTGGAGGCCTGCAGGGAAGAATCGCCATCGAGGACTACGGTAATTTTCGTAAGACCGTCGATAATGCTGCGAATCTGCGTGCCGAATTCCTTTTCGATATCATCCAGGGTATACTCCGTGTCCTCCACCACGTCATGAAGCAGGGCGCTCGCAATGCTCCGGGTACGCAGGCCGATTTCTTCCGAAACCACCCTGGCCACCGCTAACGGATGAAGGATGTACGGTTCCCCAGATTTGCGCTTTTCGGAGCTATGAGCTTTATAAGCAAATAGATAGGCCTTTCTGATCAGGTCCTTGTCGGCCTTGACCATATTCTTCGGCAAACCATTCATCAAGTCATCGAATGCTTCCTGAATTCTGGTTTTTTCTTCTGTGCTTAGCTCAAACATACCCTTCTGATTCCTTTGTGAATTTAATAAATCAAAATGAGCTTTTAACGGGTCCTGCGGCAACGACTGTCATCGTTGAAGGATTCAGATATTTTTGGGAAAGGTCCCTGATTTCAGCGGGAGTAATGCTATTGATCATTTCCATGAATTGTGTCAGGTAATTCAGGTTAAGGTCGTGTATCCAAAGGGCTCTCAGCTGATCTGCAATCTGGAAGGGGCCGTCGACCGATCGCTGCACCTGGCCGGTCAGATAATTCCTGACCAGGATTAATTCTCCGGGTTCAGCCAGGTCGTTGCAGAGCCGGTCCATTTCGAAGTTGCATTCTTTCACGGTTTCTTCCCAAACAGTAGCCCCAACGGTAGATCCGATGACAAAATACCCGGAATCCCTGAGTGAAAGCATATGTGATGAAATCCCGTATGTGTAGCCTTTTTTCTCACGGATATTACTCATGAGCCTTGAGCCGAAATATCCTCCCAGAATGGTATTGACTATGGTAAGACCCATAAAATCAGGATGTAAGCGGTTGAACAGGGGCTTGCCTATTCGGATGGCTGTTTGAACGGCATCGTCGCGATTGATGATACTGCGCTTGAGCTGGCTGGTCTGAATATCCTGAATTTGCGGTTCCTGTGGTAAGATGCCCCGGCTGCCTAAAGGCCAGCCGGTTCCGAAAAAGCGCTCAACCAACCGTAAGTACTGATCCGGGTTCGGACCGGTAATCATAATCCGGCAATGCGACTGGTCATAATACCGATTGTGAAAATCCGCGAGTGCCGCGGGGGTTACCGGACCGATATTTTTAATTCCGCCGACCACCCCATACGGGTGAGTATCTCCGAATATCATCTTGTTAAATTGCTTGCGTGCCAGGCTTTCCACCCGCTGTTCATCCACTTTCATGGATTCGATACGGTTCGCCTTGATGATGTTTAGTTCCTCCTCCGGAAAAGCCGGATGGATGAGAACCTCGCTCATCATGCTCAGGACCGGCTCGAGGTGCTTTTCGAGACTATGAATGCTGA
>JBBQOG010000381.1:0-3638 GCA_038330665.1 Bacteroidales bacterium | reverse complement strand
CGGGCATATACCAGGTCCCCTTAAAAACGTTCCCGGTAAGAACCGCCACCTTCTCAGGAGCTTCTTTTCCGAACCCGGCTATTCTGAGATAGTTTTTCTCCACCAGATTAAACAGGGAATCAGCGGCCTCGGATTTCCCGGTCAGCGACCCGAAAACCTTGATCCATTCAGCCCGTCCGAGTGGGGTTTGTTCCATCCATTCCAGAATAAACATCACCGGAATACCGGTAGCACTCAGGCGTGCATCCGGAACAAACTGTCCGTCAACGCCGGATTGAAGCACCAGATCGGGCTGGCAGCCAATTAAAAATTCGATATTAAACCCCTGGTCGCGACCGGTTTGCACGAGTTCTCCCCGACGAAAGCGGTCATAAAGCACGGTATCATAAAGGCGTTCCGGGCTGTTCAGACCCATAATCCGGTCCTGGCAGACGATGGCGGAGAGGAATCCTGCATGTGTGGTGGAAGAGGCGGCAATCCGTTTTACCGGCACAATAATATCGGTATAACCGGCAGGTGCGGGTTGAGCCGATTTTTTGTAAAGAAGCCGGTACCGGGCTATTTCACGGCCGGATTTAAGGGGATCGGTAAAGATCAGGATCGTGCCTTCACTGCCTTTTTCAAACCGGAATCCCTTTGCATAACGCACAGCCGGCAAGGTGCTGTCAGAAAGTGCGGCAAGTCTTTCATGAGGCTGGTCCTTGCTATTCTTTTGGTGGCAGCCGGTAACCATCAGGAGCAGCAGGAACATGGAAAGCCCGTTCCACGAGCCTTTCTTCCACAAATACTTCAGATGGTCGGGACGATGTCGCCCGGTCTTTGCACACAATCTCATGTTACCGCTAATTTGACTCCGAAGATAATGCTTCGGATTTTATCACAACTTAGAATGATTCTAAATAACAAAAATGGTTACCTTTGTCGCACTTATGACATTAGCGGATCTTCAGACCGGACAAAGTGGCTTGATCACCAAGGTGAAAGGGCGAGGAGTGTTCCGGCGACGGATCATGGATATGGGATTTATCCAGGGTAAGGAGGTATATGTCATCAAGGCTGCTCCCTTAAAAGATCCGGTTGAGTACCGGATTTTAGGGTATAGCATTTCACTGCGGCATACTGAAGCGGAGCTGATCGAGGTCATCGTATTACCGGTGATCGCGGAGCCAAATGAACCGTCGGAAATTTCCAGTCAGCCCGACCGGATGGCCGCACAAGAGGGATCTATTGAGCGGATCGCATCTGATACTGGAGCGAATGCGATGATTCGGAATGCGGGCTCGGTTGCAGGATCAGCCGATCCTGAAGAGGTTTCATCAGCGGGTTTGTCCGCCGGTGAATATCATTCTTCGGTTATCGAGGTGGCACTGGTTGGAAATCCGAATTGCGGAAAGACCTCCATATTCAACCTGGCCAGTCATTCCCGCGAACATACCGGAAACTACGCCGGGGTTACGGTAGAAGCCAAAATTGCCGAAATGGAATCCGACCATCAGCGCTATCAGCTCACCGACCTTCCCGGGACCTATTCACTGAGCACCTGCAGTCCGGATGAGATCTTTGTGCGCGACCAGCTGCTTCTGGAAAACCCGGATGTAGTGGTAAATGTGATTGACGCGGCCAATATCGAGCGAAATCTTTACCTGACCACTCAATTGATTGACATGGACCTTCCGGTGGTGATCGCTCTGAATATGTACGACGAACTCGAAAAATCAGGCAATTCCATCGACTATCTGCACCTTGGCCGGTTGCTGGGTATTCCGGTTGTTCCGACGGTAGGCATTAAGGGCACTGGTATTGATCAATTATTACGGACGGTGAAAGAGGTGATGATCGGGAAGGATCATATTACCAGGCATATTCACATTCCGTATGACCCGGAAATCGAAATCAGCATCAGGAAAATCCAGGATAAAATTTGGGCATCTCCCGAATTTTCAGATCGCTTCTCCAGCCGGTTTCTGGCAATAAAGTTATTGGAACGAAACCCGGAAATCCTTCAGTCATTAAAGGGTATAAAAATAAACAGTAAGGTTACCCTACTTGCTGAGGAGGAAATCGCAAGGATTGAGCGATTTTACAATAATGATATCGATGGACTGCTCACCGACTCCAGATATGGGTTCATATCCGGAGCCTTACGGGAAACCCGGAAAAAGAAAATCATTGTAAAGGAACAGCGCACTATCACCGAAAAGATTGATAATATTTTAACTCACAAATGGTTAGGATTTCCCATATTTTTACTGTTCCTCTGGATCATGTTTCAGTCCACCTTCAATCTGGGCAAATATCCGGTCCATTTAATTGAAGCCGGCGTGCAGGCACTTTCGGGTTGGATGAACGGAGTTCTGGCACCGGGCATTCTGAAAGACTTTTTAATTGATGCCATCATCGGGGGGGTCGGCGGAGTGATTGTGTTTCTCCCGAACATCCTGATCCTGTTCTTCTTTATTTCTTTTATGGAGGACACCGGCTATATGGCACGTGTAGCCTTCATTATGGACAAGCTGATGCACCTCATCGGGCTGCATGGAAAATCGTTTATTCCGCTGATCATGGGATTCGGCTGCAATGTTCCTGCGATCATGGCCACGCGCACCATCGAAAACCGAGGCGACCGGCTGATGACCATGCTGATCATCCCCCTGATGTCGTGCAGTGCCCGTTTGCCGGTTTATATTCTGATCGCCGGGGTCATATTCCCCGAGCAGGCAGCAAATGTTATTTTCGGGCTCTATCTGGTTGGAATTCTATTATCCATTCTCCTGGCGCTGGTCCTTCGCAACACCATTTTCCGTCATAAGGATGCACCCTTTGTCATGGAACTGCCTCCGTACCGGAGTCCGCGTGGAGAAGCAATCGTCAAGCACATGTGGTTCCGGAGCCGCTTATATTTAAAAAAGATCGGAGGGGTAATCCTGATTGCGGCCGCAGTCATCTGGGCTCTTGGCTATTTCCCAAGAACCTCCGAAAACAAGACTATTCAACTGGAAGGATCTGCCATTGGTCATATCGGAAGGGCCATCCAACCGGTGATGGCACCGCTGGGATTCGACTGGAAAATGACGGTCGCCGTCCTTTCCGGAATCGCAGCCAAGGAAGTAGTGGTTAGCACGATAGGCGTATTATATCAGGATGGGGACCCGAATTCATCTGTTCAGACCCGGATGATCCAATCCCGTCATACGGAAGGTAAACTTAAAGGAAAACCGGTATTCTCCCTGCGGGCAGGACTGGCTTTTATGCTCTTTGTTTTAATTTATGTTCCCTGCGTGGCCGTGCTGGCTGCCGTCAAACGGGAATCGGGCAAATGGAAGTGGTCGGCCCTGATGGTAGGTTATATGACGACTCTGGCCTGGGTAGTAGGTTTTCTGGGATACCTGATTGCCGGAATTCTATAAAAAAAGGCGGTTTCAACGCCTTTTGATTACTACTTTATCGATCGTTCCGGGGATAGGATCTCCTCGGTCCTTCAGCAGGTCCTTCCGATCGGGGACGCGCCATTTTAACAACGATGCGGCTGCCTTTAAATTCAGTTTCATTGAGCCCGTCGATTGCAGCCTGTCCTTCCTGGTCGTCAGACATTTCAACAAAGCCATAACCCTTGGACTGATTTGTGTCGCGATCAATGA
>JBBQOG010000380.1:0-3669 GCA_038330665.1 Bacteroidales bacterium | reverse complement strand
TCACCATCAATGATCTGGTTTGTTTTGCCGTTATCAAAGCACTCAAAAAGCATCCGCTAGCAAACAGCCATTTCCTGGGCGACACTTTCCGGGTTTTCAACAAGGTACACCTTGGAATAGCGGTGGATACGGAACGGGGATTAATGGTACCCACGGTAAGAAATGCTGACGACCTGACCATTCAACAACTCACCGCAAATTTGAAAGATGTGGCAGCCAGTTGCAAGAAAGGTAATATCAATCCCGAGCTTTTAGCGAGTGAATCTGCCACTTTCTCGGTTTCCAACCTGGGCTCCTACGGGGTCGAACTTTTTACGCCGGTGATCAACTTGCCACAGGTAGCCATTTTAGGGGTGAACACCATTATTACCCGCCCCACCGACCTTGGAAATGGAGTTTTCGGCTTTGTTCCTTTCATCGGACTATCGCTTACTTACGACCATCGCGCACTCGATGGTGCCCCGGCTTCGGCACTTTTACGGGACATCAGACTTGAGATTGAAAGCCTGGGTATATAATTTTCATTACGCACAAAAATCAACAGCATGATTTATGATATTGGAATAATTGGAGGAGGACCTGCAGGATATGTGGCCGCCGAACGGGCGGGACAGAAAGGGTTATCCGTAGTTTTGTTCGATAAAAAGAAACTCGGGGGAGTATGCCTGAATGAAGGCTGCATTCCCACCAAAACGCTGCTGTATTCCGCAAAGCTGTACGATCATGCCCGGGAGGGCGGGAAATACGGCATTAATTGCACTGAGGTAACTTTCGACTTCCCAAAGATCATGCAGCGAAAAAATAAAGTCGTGGCAAAACTGGTGGCAGGAGTGAGTGCTGCCCTAAAAAAAGAAAAAGTTGAAGTGGTATTTGCTGCGGCTCAGATTGCAGAAAGGGCCTCTGACCATATCAGGATATCAGCTGACGGGAAAATTTTTGAATGCAGGAATATCCTTCTGGCCACCGGCTCGGAAGCTTTTATCCCCCCGATAAAAGGATTGGTCAGGGAGGAAGTCATGACCAACCGTGAAATTCTGGAAATCAGCAGTATTCCTCAATCGCTTACTATCATTGGAGGCGGAGTGATCGGGATGGAATTTGCCAGTTTCTTCAACAGCATGGGATGTAAGGTTTCTGTGATAGAAATGCTGGATGAAATCCTGGGTCCCACCGATCGTGAAATGAGTGCATTGTTGAGGCAGGACCTGACCAAAAAAGGAATTGGATTTTACCTGGGTTCCAAAGTAACTGAAATTCGCGGGAAGGAAGTCCTGTTTGAAAAGGATGGAAAAACCGAAAGCATCATCAGTGAGGTCATTTTGATCAGTGCAGGGAGAAAACCGGTGACGGAAGGTCTTAACCTGGAGGCCATTGGTGTTGAAATCGCCCGCGGAGGCATAAAAATTGATGACCGATGCCGGACCAATATCCCAAACGTATATGCAGCCGGTGATATTACCGGATTTTCACTGCTGGCCCATACGGCCAGTCGCGAAGGGGAAGTTGCGGTCAATAATATTTCCGGAAATCCTGACCACATGCGCTATCATGCGATTCCGGCTATTGTGTATACCAATCCAGAGATTGCCAGCGTGGGACTTACCGAGGAGGAAGCAAAAGCTCAAAACATTGCCTATAAGGTCAGAACCCTGCCAATGGCTTATGCCGGAAGATTCGTGGTGGAAAATGAGGGCAAAAACGGTCTGGCGAAAATTCTTATCGGTGAAAAATACAATGAAGTACTCGGGGTGCACATGATTGGCAATCCCGCTTCAGAGATGATTTTCGGCGCTGCCCTGATGATCGAGATGCAAATGCGGATCAGCGATGTGGAACAGATCGTATTCCCCCACCCAACCGTATCGGAAATTCTGAAGGAAACCGCTTTTACTTTTCAAGCCTGATAAACAGATAATTAAAAAAATATTCCCAGCTATGCCAAAAATTCAAAATATCGACCCAGCAAAGGTTCGGAAATCCAGTCAGATTACTTTTGGTGATATACCTGTAAATCAATACAATAAAACCATCGAACAGGAGAAGAACATCTTTTCCACCGAAGATTTCATCCGGATATACCGGGACATGGTCATCATACGGGAGTTTGAGGTGATGTTGAACATGATCAAAACCACCAATGAATATTTCGGAATCAAGTATAATCACCCCGGCCCGGCACACCTTTCCATCGGTCAGGAAGCGTCAGCGGTGGGAATGGCCTACAATCTGACGATTCAGGATTATATTTTCGGTTCACACCGCAGTCATGGGGAAATCCTGGCCAAGGGATTATCTGCTGTTCATCAGTTGGATGATGCGGCTTTGATGGATATCATGACAAACTTTTTTGGCGGAAGCACCTTGAAAGTGGTGGAAAAAGGTCATCAGGGAACTGTTAAGGATCTTGGCGTAAAATTTTTACTGTACGGCACCCTTGCCGAAATATTTGCGCGGGAGAACGGGTTTAATAAAGGCCTCGGCGGGTCCATGCATGCCTTTTTCACCCCATTCGGTGTTTATCCGAATAACGCCATTGTAGGGGGTTCAGGTGATATCTCGGTTGGAGCCGCGCTCTACAAAAAAGTTAACCGTAAATCCGGCATTGTGGTTTGCAATATCGGCGATGCCTCCATGGGTTGCGGACCGGTTTGGGAAGGAATAAGTTTTGCTTCCATGGACCAGTTCCGGACGCTGTGGCAGGGCGAATTTCAGGGCGGACTTCCGATCCTGTTTAATTTCATGAACAACCAATATGGGATGGGCGGTCAAACCTGCGGTGAAACAATGGGTTACGATATTCTGGCCCGGATCGGTGCAGGGGTAAATCCCGAAATGATGCACAGTGAACGCGTCGACGGATACAATCCGCTGGCCGTTATTGATGCGTTCAGAAGGAAAAAGAAGTTGCTGGAAGATCGCAAAGGTCCTGCACTTCTCGACACCCTTACCTACCGGATCAGCGGCCATTCACCGTCAGATGCCTCCTCGTACCGCTCTAAAGAAGAAGTGGAAGCCTGGGATAAGGCGGACAGCATTGTATCCTATGGCAACCAGCTGGTCGAGGCAAAAATTGCTACCCGCGAACAACTCGATGCGATCGTTGCACATACGGTTTCAGACATAAAGAAGACCTTAACACTAACCATCGACGATACCATTTCTCCGCTGCTGAATCTTACCAAACACCCCGAAATGATCAGCGAGATGATGTTTTCCAATCAATCGGTCGATCGGATGGAAGAAGGTCCGTGTGAAGTTTTGATGCCAATGGAAGAAAACCCGAGAGTTAAACAAATCAAAACCAAAGAACGCTTTTATGTCCACGAGGATGGCTCCCCGGTATCCAAACTAAAGCAATATCAGCTGCGCGACGGCATCTTTGAAGCCATCATGGATCGGTTTTATAAAGATCCTTCGCTGGTGGCATACGGCGAAGAAAACCGCGACTGGGGTGGTGCCTTTGCCGTTTATAAAGGCCTTACGGAAGCACTGCCCTATAACCGCCTGTTCAATTCCCCGATTTCGGAAGGGGCGATTGTAGGTACTGCCGTTGGTTACGGCATGTGCGGCGGTCGGGCACTGGTCGAGATCATGTATTGTGATTTCCTCGGTCGCTGCGGCGACGAAGTATTCAATCAACTACCGAAATGGCAGTCGATGAGTGGCAAT
>JBBQOG010000379.1:0-3677 GCA_038330665.1 Bacteroidales bacterium | reverse complement strand
TACTCTTTATCGGATATGGCCTGATGCTGAATAATTATGCTGAAAAAGGCATTGAGGGACATCAGTTTGCGCACCAAACCCGTTTTTCGCTGGGTTTGAACCAGTACAACTCTTCGAACCTTCAACCTTATGTTCAGCTGGATTACAGTATGACCTACTATCCGCAATGGGGCACAAAAGGTTCCCTGAGCTATAAATTCGTCGAACTTAAGCTGGGCCTAAGATTTACCAAAGGCCGGGTATAAAGGCTGAAAAATCATTTAAAGACCTTCTGCATCAATTGTTGAAGGTCTTTTTTTTTGTTATTTCATGCTTTAAGTCATGCCCCAATACCTTGAAATGTTCTAATTTCGTCCTCTTATACAACCTAAATACCTACCAGATATGGCAACCATTAAGAAAGAGGCAGCCCTGGAATACCATTCCAAGGGCAGGCCGGGTAAAATTGAAGTCGTTCCAACCGTACCCTATAGCACACAGTGGGACCTGGCGCTGGCTTACACTCCCGGCGTGGCTTTCCCCTGCAAGGAAATCGAAGCCAATCCGGATGATGCATACCTGTATACTGCGAAGAGCAATCTGGTGGCGGTGATCAGCAACGGAACGGCGGTTCTCGGGCTAGGTGACATCGGAGCACTGGCTGGAAAGCCGGTTATGGAAGGAAAGGGACTGTTGTTTAAGATCTTCGCCGATGTGGATGTCTTCGATATAGAGGTGGATGAAAAAGATCCCGACAAACTGATTGAAGTAGTGAAGGCCATTTCCCCAACTTTTGGAGGGATTAATCTGGAGGATATCAAAGCGCCGGAGTGTTTTGAAATTGAGCAGCGGCTCATCAAGGAACTGAATATTCCGGTTTTCCATGATGACCAGCATGGAACTGCCATCATTTCGGCTGCCGGGCTGATCAACGCCCTGGTGGTGAATGGAAAGAAAATCGAGGATGTACATGTCGTGGTCAATGGCGCGGGTGCGGCAGCAGTGTCCTGTATCAAACTATACATCTCCCTTGGGGTTAAAAAAGAGAATGTGGTTATGGTGGACAGTAAGGGGGTTTTGAACCGCAAAAGAACCGACCTCAACGCATCCAAACTGGCTTTTGTAACAGACCGCGATATCAGTACGCTCGCTGAAGCCTTCGTGGATGCGGATGTATTCCTGGGGCTTTCTGTTGCCAATGTGGTGAATAAAGAGATGGTACGCACGATGGCTAAGGATCCTATTGTTTTTGCGATGGCCAATCCGAATCCGGAAATTCCATACGATGAAGCAAAAGCCAGTCGCGACGACATCATTTTTGCCACGGGTCGTTCGGATTATCCCAACCAGATCAATAATGTGCTCGGGTTCCCTTATATTTTCAGGGGAGCATTGGATGTTAGGGCTTCTATGATTAATGAGCCGATGAAGATTGCCGCTACCCTGGCACTTGCAAAGCTGGCCAAGGAAGATGTTCCTGAGATGGTTAACCTGGCCTATAATGTACAAAACCTCAAGTTTGGCAAAGAATATCTGATACCGAAACCGCTGGATCCGAGACTGATCACCACTATTGCACCGGCTGTTGCTCAGGCGGCTATGGATTCGGGTGTGGCCCGGAAACCGATCAAGGATATGGCCGCCTACATTCTTGAGCTTCAAAAGAGAATGGGTCTGGATAATAAGCTGATCAGGTATATAACCGATCGGGCACAGGGTGATCCTAAGCGGGTTATCTTCGGACAGGCTGATAATCTTAATGTGCTTAAAGCCGTTCAGGCGGTTAAGCATGATGGCATCGCCCTTCCTATCCTGCTTGGAAATGTGGGAAAAATCAAAAAGATAATCAATGAACTTGATCTGGATCTTGCTGATGTCGAGATTATTGATCCAAGATCAGAAGAGCAGGTGAGTAAAATTGAGCTTTTCGCAGAAGAATTTGTAAGCCGCAGGAAACGAAAAGGGATCACTTATGATGAAGCCCTTGAGCTGATGCATAATCAGTCCTATTTCGGATCGATGATGGTGCAAACTGGAATGGCCGATTCATTTCTGTCCGGAACCAGTTCCAAATATGCTCATACGGTGAGACCAGCAATCGAATGTGTCGGTGTTCGCCCGGTTCTCGACCATATTGCCGGAATGTACGTCCTGATGACGAAAAAAGGTCCCTTCTTCTTTGCAGATACCACCGTGAACAAGGAGCCAGATGTTCAGGCTCTGGTGGATACCACGCTACTGGCCGCAGAGCAGATCCGCAAATTTAATGTCGAACCGAAAATTGCCATGGTTTCCTATTCCAATTTCGGAAACCATCGCGAAGGTTCACCGGGACGAGTGGCAGCTGCGGTAAAAATTCTTCATGAAAAATATCCGGATCTGATTGTCGACGGGGAAATGCAGGCCAATTTTGCCCTGAATAAGGAGATCAGGATGAAGAAATTTCCATTCTCCAAACTCGCTGGACATGATGTGAACACACTCATTTTTCCGAACCTGGATTCCGGTAATATTGCTTATAAGATGATGCGGGAAATCGGTGGTGCCGAAGTGATTGGCCCCATTATTATGGGAATGAACAAGCCGGTACATATTCTCCAGATGGAAAGTTCTGTAAGGGAGATCATTTATATGACTGCCATTGCAGTGGTGGATGCCCAGTGCAGTAGTGATCCACGCTGCGGCAGTAAATTCGCTTATCTGATTTAAGACGTTACATCCATTTCTTCCGTTTGAAGTATAAATAGGATCCCGCACCGATCAGGACCATCAATCCGAGGAGGATGTAATATCCGTATCTCCACCCGAGTTCTGGCATATACTTGAAGTTCATGCCGTAAACACCTACAATAAAAGTAACAGGGATGAATATGGTGGATACGACTGTCAGCAGTTTTATGACTTTATTCATGCCTGTATTGATCGAGGTCAGGTACATTTCGCGGATGGAAGCCAGATTATCCCGAATTTGGTCGAGCTGGCTCAAAATCTGGTTCAGGTGGTCAAGAAGATCCTGGTAGTAGGGCAGGTCATCCATACTGATCAGGGATTCAGGATCCTTAATTAGCTTCATGATTCCATCCCTTACCGGTATAATCTGATGCCGGAAGTAAATTTGAAACTTCCTGATTTGATGGACGGTTTGCGTGGGATTAAAATCGGATCTGCCTTCCATTTTCATTTCAATTTCTTCAATCTGAATTTCCAGGTTTTCACAAATGGCCAGGTATTCATCAATTATAATATCGAGAAGACAGTAAAAGGAGAAGTCCGCCCCATGCGACCGGATTTTGGAGCCCTCCTTTTCCAGCCGGACGTATACCGGGTCAAACAGTTCGGATTTCTTTTCGGAAAAAGAAACGATCAGATTGGGCTGCAAAACCAGACTGATCTGTTCGGATGACCAGTCGAGGGATTCTGAGTCCCAATTAAGGTTCTTCAACACAAAGAATACCCATTTGTCACCGGTATCGGTTTTGGCATTTTGTTCCGTGTTCAGGATGTCTTCCAGAACCAGGGAGTTTACCCGCAGATTGGTGAAAACCGGGGTGAGCAGATCGTTGTCAGATAATCCGGTGATCTCCAGCCAGGTAGTCTTGGATGGATCGGTGTTGATAGACATGGGTTTACCTGCTGTCCCGACATCTTTTGTCCAGGAAGCCTCATCATAAATATGGCTGGTGAGCCCATCATGACCG
>JBBQOG010000378.1:0-3693 GCA_038330665.1 Bacteroidales bacterium | reverse complement strand
CAACGACCCGAAACTGAAAAAGATGGTGCTCTATGCACTCTCGAATATCGGGGCCAAAGAATCTGCCGAAGTGATGGTGAATGCTGCCAAACAAGCCGGGTTTGCCTACGAACCTACCGAGGCTACCCGGTCATTGGTGAGATATGCTGATAACCTGGCTAAAAACGGAGAACTTGTTTCAGCTAAAAGGATCAGTAACATGCTCCTGAAAGAATGTAAAGATGCCGGAAACTATACTTATGGACTTGCCGGATTGAGTGTTTTGGTAGATAATTTCGGCTACGAAACGATCGATCTCCTGCTGGCAGGTGTAGATAATCCGGATAAGAAATACCGGGATGCTGTTCTGAACGATGCCCTGGCGATTAAAGATATTGCAGCGATCCGGAAATGGATGGATAAAGCCAAATCAGCGAATCCCGAAACAGCTTCGGATATCATAACGATGCTCGGAACCATGGGGAATCCTGTGGTGCTGCCCATGCTGCGCGAATCTGCCGGTTCGGAAAATCCACTGGTTCGCACCGCAGCGTTGCAATCTCTGGTTGCTATGGAAGGCAAATCTGTATTGCCCATGGTTCTTTCAGATCTGAAAAAAGCTTCGGGTGTTGAATTGGAAGCCTGCCGGTCTATGCTGAATACCATTGTTGGATTAAAGGAAATTGGAACCGTTTCGGCTGCAATTGATGGAGTGCCTGCATCCGCAAAGCCTGTTTTGATCGATCTGATCGGAGCACGCAAGGCTACAGGGGAATTTGACAAAGTGCTGTCCCTGACAAAGGATGCTGATCCGGCAGTTTCAGCTGCAGCATTCAAGGTATTGCCGCAGGTTTCGGCTGCTAAGAATATGTCTGAACTGATCGCCCTGCTTGAAACCACAAAAAATCCGGTGGCCATTGGAAATGTTCAGGACGCCATCGTGGTGGTTTCGCTGACCATTGAAAATCCGGCTGACCGCACAAAGTCGCTGATCGAGGCTTATCAGACCAAAAAAGCACTAAAAGAAAAATTACTGGGAATCCTTCCCCGGATCGGAGGCCCCGAAGCACTGAAACTAATTACCTCTGAATTCAATACTCAGAAAGGTACCGGTAAGGACCAGGCTTTTACCGCCCTCACCAAATGGAAAGATTACCGCGCCTGTGATCAGCTGTTTGCCGTGGCATCAACCGGTCCGGAGAAATACAAGCAGGAAGCGTTTTCCGCTTATGTCAATAAAATATCCAAATCCAGGATTAATGCCGATGAGAAACTTTTACTTCTCAGAAAAGTGATGGCCCTGGCCCTTACCGCTGACCAGAAAAAGATGGTGATTCAGGGACTGAATGGCAACCGCACCTTCCTGACCCTGGTTTTTGTATCTAAATATCTGGATGACAAGGATGTTCAGAATGAAGCCTCTCGTGTGGCCATGGGTATTGCCCTTCCTCCGTCAGGAACCAAAGAGGGAATGTTCGGGGAAACCGTGAAGCAGATTCTAACCAAGTGCATAGCGGTGATCAGTGGAGAAGAGAGTGATTACGCCAAGGAAAATATGCGCAACTGGCTGGCTGCGATGCCAAAAGATCCGGGATTTGTACCGATGTTCAACGGGAAAGATCTGACCGGCTGGCAGGGGTTAGTGGAAAATCCGATCGCCCGTGCGAAAATGAGCAAGGAAGAGCTGGCACAGAAGCAGAAGGCAGTAGATGCTACCATTGGCGAAAGCTGGAAAGTAGTTGACGGCATGATTGTTTTCAACGGCAAGGGAAATAACCTTTGTTCGACGAAGGACTACGGTGATTTCGAAATGTGGGTCGACTGGAGGATTACGAAAGACGGTGACAGCGGTATTTACCTGCGCGGTTCGCCGCAGGTGCAGATCTGGGATACCACCCGTCACGATGTGGGTGCTCAGGTTGGCTCTGGCGGATTGTACAATAACGCCAAGAATCCGTCGAAACCCACCCAGGTGGCCGACAATCTGGTGAACGACTGGAATACTTTCTATATCAAGATGATCGGGGAAAGGGTTACCGTGATTCTCAATGGAATTACAGTAGTTGACAATGTGATTCTCGAAAATTATTGGGACCGTAACATTCCGATCTTTCCAAAAGGTGCAATCGAACTACAGGCTCATGGTACCAACCTGGGATTCCGCGATATCTATGTTCACGAATTGAAAAGCGATGATTATAACCTGACGGTTTCCGAGCAGGCTGACGGATTCAAAGCTTTGTTCAACGGCAAGAACCTCGATGGCTGGGTTGGAAATAAAACCGATTACAAGGTGGATAACGGCGAAATCCTGGTTGAGCCCACTGGTGGTGGCGGGTCAGGAAATCTGTATACCGAAAAGGAATATGCTGATTTTGCTTACCGTTTTGAGTTTCAGTTGACTCCGGGTGCAAACAACGGCATTGGGATCCGCGCTCCCCTCGAAGGGGATGCTGCTTACGTGGGAATGGAAATCCAGGTGCTGGATAATACCGCACCGGTTTATGCCAACCTGCAGAAGTATCAGTATCACGGATCGGTTTACGGGGTAATTCCTGCCCGGCGGGAGTTTTTGAAACCGGTGGGCGAATGGAACGAAGAGGAGATCTGGATCCAGGGAAACAGGATCAAGGTAACCCTCAACGGTACTGTCATCGTGGACGGCGATATAGCCGAAGCCAGTAAAAACGGTACGATCGACCATAACCAGCATCCGGGATTGAAAAATGCAAAAGGTCATATCGGGTTCCTGGGACACGGCTCGGTGCTGCGTTTTCGGAATATCCGGATCAAGGTTCTGTAAGGGCGATCTGTAATCGCCCTTTATGGCCGGGAGGGCCTTGAGGCCCTCCCGTATGAGAAAGTCCCCTGTGCAAATGACCAAAGAAAATGCCGGAATCCGCGTAAGGACCACACTGAAACCCGACGATATCTCGGATATTGTCCGCTATCATTATGAATATTATGCCAAAAATTATGGATTCAACCATGATTTCGGAAAATATGTACAGGGCCCTCTCACCGAATTTTATGAACGACACTCGCCCGATGAAGGAATCTGGCTCCTTACCAATGATGCCGGATTAAAGGGGTGCATTGCTCTTTCCCGGGTTACCGATGAACAGGCTCAGCTTCGGTGGTTTTATGTGGATGAATCGATTCGCGGTCATGGTTTTGGCAACCGGCTGATTAAACATTTACTGGACTTTGCCGTTGAAAGGAATTATGGCGAAATCATTCTCTGGACCGTGGATTTGCTTGATGATGCCAGAAGGCTTTATGAACGGCACGGATTCGTATTGGTGGAAGAAAAGCAGAGTAATAGTTGGGGGAGGGAGTTGGTGGAGCAGAGGTATTTGAAGAAGTTTAGGAGTTTAGGAGGTTAGGAGTTTAGGAGGTTAGGAGGTTAGGAGGTTAGGAGTTTAGGAGGTTAGAAGTTTAGAAGTTTAGAAGTTTAGGAGTTTAGGAGGTTAGGAGGTTATGGAACTGAAAATTTTTATCCTGAGATTATTCGTGGCGCTGGCGGCGGGTACGGCGGTCGGGCTGGAGCGGCAATTTCATCACAAAAGTGCCGGATTGAGGACGAATGCCCTGGTTGCGATGGGATCGGCCATCTTTGTATTGTTATCAGTGGAAATCACCAGCGATCAGGGTGGCGATGTGACCCGGATCATCGGGCAGGTTGTTACCGGAATCGGCTTCCTGGGCGCCGGG
>JBBQOG010000377.1:0-3697 GCA_038330665.1 Bacteroidales bacterium | reverse complement strand
ATTTTCTGGATGTGGGGGGTACAGCCAGTGCCCAGACGGTAGAAGCCGGTTTCCGCATCATTCTTAAAGACCCTAACGTGAAAGCCATCCTGATCAATATTTTCGGCGGTATTGTCCGTTGCGACAGAGTTGCACAGGGGGTTGTCGACGCGTATAAACTCATCGGCACCATTCCGGTTCCGGTTATTGTCAGGTTGCAGGGCACCAATGCCGTGGAGGCGAAAACGATCATTGACCAATCCGGTTTGCAAGTATCCTCAGCCATCACACTCAGTGAAGCCGCCGCGCTTGTAAAAGAAGCGGTTTCCTGACCTCTCTTCGGTTAAAACCGGCACGGGAATTGCTGGATACAGTATGCGAATTGCTATATTATCGGTGCTTTTTTGTCTGGCTATCACAGGCTTAACCGCTCAGAATATTTCCACACTCAAACGGGATACCCTGCTTCGGTCGGTAGTTATCAACGGAGATACTATGGCGCATATCGAGCTCCGGGAAGTGCCTATTCTACCTATTAAAACGTTCAAGAACCGTTCAATGGAGAGGCAATACTGGAGGTTGGTGTATAATATTAAGAAGGTTTTGCCCTATTCCAAAATCATTGCTTCCACTGTCACCCAGGTCGATTTTCAGATGAACGCACTGACAACCGAGAAGCTAAAGAGGAAATTCGTTAAAAGCGTAGAAGATTCTCTCTGGAAGAAATATGAAGCCGACATGCGAGAGATGACCATCACCCAGGGCAAACTGTTATTCAAACTGGTTGACCGTCAAACATCCAATTCCAGCTATTTCTGGATAGAATCCTTCCGGGGATCCTTCAGCGCATTTTTCTGGCAGGGAGTCGCGCGGCTGTTTGGAACCAGTCTCAAATCAAAATATGATCCCAAGGGGGAAGATGCACTGATTGAGCAGATTGTGACTTATATCGAAAGAGGTTATATCTAGGTTGCTGTTTTTAAAGATTCAGCAGCGCATTAACCGTATTCATGGCTCCTTCAGCAATATCCACGACCGTGGCATCCAGCATGTAACAGGGACTGGTTACTATTTTGTTGGCTTGGTCGACCACAATTTCGCGGTGATTGGTTACCTGGTGTGTGGCTCCCATGGCTCTTATATTTTCGATGGCTGAAGGGTCGGTACCCATGGTGATGGTTACGTTTTTCAGAACTTTGGCGAGGATCACCGGTGAAATACAAAGGGCACCGATCGGTTTTCCGGTTTTGTGCATGGCCAGTACGGCATTTTCGACTTCAGGGTTGACCGAACAGTCTGCTCCTTCAAATGCGTAAGTACAGAGATTTTTAGCTACCCCATAACCACCGGCAAACATCAGGATATCGAAGTTTTGCGCATTAAAATCGCTTAGTGGAAGGATTTTGCCACGGGCAATTCTGGCGGATTCAACCAGAACATTCCGGGTTTCACTGGCTTCCTCGCCGGTCAGGTGGTTGATAACATGATTCTGATCCACATCCGGTGCAAAAATCTCATAGGATGATCCGGTTTTTGCAATGGCGTAAAGCGTCATTACGGATTCATGAATTTCTGCGCCGTCCCGGTTTCCGCAACCGGCGAGTATGACGGCAAATTTACGTTTGGTATCCATGGCTGGTTTATTTATTATTTATTTACCACTTGCGTTCAGGATAGTTTTTACGGTATAAATCAGGATTTTCAGATCGACCAGTAGCGACATGTTCTCAATGTAAAGGATGTCGTATTTGAGGCGTTCGATCATTTCTTCCACATTCGAGGCATATCCGAATTTAACCTGGCCCCAGGAAGTAATGCCCGGCCTCACCTTCTGAAGGTGATTGAAATGCGGCGCCTTCTTAATGATCTGGTCGATAAAGTGCTGCCGTTCGGGCCGTGGACCGACAAGCGACATATCACCTATTAAAACATTGTAAAATTGAGGAAGTTCATCCAGCCTCATTTTTCGCATGAACAAACCAAACCGCGTAATCCTCGAATCATTATGGCTGGAAAGGGCAGGCCCCCCCGCTTCAGCATCTTCGATCATCGACCGGAACTTGTAAATGGTAAAGGGTTTACCATATCGGCCAATCCTTTCATGTGAATAAAAAACGGGTCCCCTGGATGAGAACTTTACTCCAAGGGTGATGACCAGATAAACGGGAGATAAAACTATCAGGGCAAAAATGGAAGTCACCACATCGATCACACGCTTCATGTTCTCCTCCCAGGCCGGCATCAGGTCATGACTGATCTGGATCAGCGGGGTTCCGATAATCGATGACATTTTTACCATTCCGGTCAGAATATCATACATGTCGGGTATAACCTTAATTGTTATCCTTCTGTATTCCAGACGGTTGATTATTTTCTTAAGCAATTCATGCTCCGAGCTTTCAATAGCGATGATCACCTCTTCTACCTTTTTATTCAATAGAACCTTTTGCAGGTCTGCCAGAGTTCCGAGGTGTGTAATGTGCTTGTCCATTAAATACTTGTCGTTTTTGCTCACACTGATAAACCCCACAAAAAGGTTGCCGGTCGACCGAGGCTGGTTCTCCATACCTTCATAAAGCTCTTCCGCCTGTTTTCCCGACCCGATGAGCAATGTCGGAAATCCGATTATCCGGTTGTGAATGCGATGGGCTGAAATGGTAGTAAAGATTACACGGGGGACATAGGTAAGGAAAAAGTGCAAGCCGAAGAGAACCAGGAATGACAGGTAATAATTGGTATACGATTTAACCGTATCATCAAGGATCAGAGCAAAGAAAATAATCAGAACCCCGATAAAGGTGGTTCCGATGGTTTGGCCCAATTCGCTCAGCCGGGACTTGCGGAAAACTTCCTTATAATAACCGGTTACAAAATAGAACAACAGCCAGGCCAAAGGCAGCAGCGCCAGACCCAGAAAAAAGGCATGGTCAAATTCAACAGGAACCCTGTATCCGAATTTTTTGGATTCGATAAATATCTTCCGGAAAATGAAAAAAAGGGTCCAGCTGGCGCCGGCAGAAATCAAGTCCGAAAAAAGGTACTTCAGCAGTTGTTTTTTCTGGTTCATTAAAAATGGATCAATTTCAGGTTGTCCATGTATATGGTTTGCTTCGTCAGCCCCGTTGAATCCCAGCCGGCGCGGAATGCGGGTCTGAAGGCTTCAGCCGATTGGTAGGCGTCCACGGTGGTGTGCACATCCAGGTAGATCCGGTTCCATTTAGCAGAAGGCCTGATGTATACCAGGGTGTTATAAGTGGCTACCCCATCCTGTAAAACATATATTCCAAATTCAAGCAAGGTGTTGCTCTTGTAATCAAATTCAAGCAGTGCCTGAGAATTGATGCTTCGGATTACAAAATCGGAACTGCTGTAAGCCTCGAAAAATTTATTTTTTGAATCGAGGTATATCGCACCGGAATATCGGCCTTCACGAACGACGTCATTCACAGTTTTAAATACGGTATCACTGTATGCGGGGTACAGGAATGAAACCCCGGCATCTTCAAAGTCCTCGATCCAGGCAAATTTACACTGCGGTTCATAGGTGGTGGTGGGAACGATCGTGATCACTTCGCCGGCCACCAGGTCTATCTTGCTGGTGCCGGTAAAAGGCTTGAAAAAGGGGTATACTTCCCTGGAGCCGTTTATTCCGTTCAGCTCAAAAGAGGGTTCGATGAAGATGCTCTGCGGGCCAGTCAGGAGGCAGGGCGCCATGGTG
>JBBQOG010000376.1:0-3709 GCA_038330665.1 Bacteroidales bacterium | reverse complement strand
GGCGAGGTGGTCCCGGGTTTGAGCACCCAAACCATTCTGGCAGCAGGAGTGCCGGGAACGGTTGATGGGATGGTGAAAGCGCACGAAAAATTCGGCACTCTTACCTGGATGGCGGTGGTACAGCCGGCCATCAATATGGCAAAAAACGGATTCCGGATTACCCGGGCTCAGGCCGCGAGCCTTAATTACATTAAGAAAACCCTTTTGGAGCGTAATAGCTGGATACCCGCCTTTATTAAGGATTCAGTTTGGAAGGAGGGAGACCTTCTGGTTCAGACCGATCTGGCCGCCACACTTGAAAGAATCAGGGACTATAAAAGAGAGGGGTTTTATGCCGGTCAGACCGCTGATTATATTGTTGACCAGATGAAAGAATCGGGTGGCCTGGTTTCCTACGAGGACCTCAAGGCCTATGAGTCGGTTTGGCGTGCACCGGTTGACGGCACTTATCACGGGTACCGGTTTTATTCCATGGGACCTCCATCGAGTGGGGGCGTGGCATTAAAACAGCTGTTGGGAATCATTTCGAATTTCGACCTCACCACTCCCGGTCACAACTCGGTCGAATCCATTCACTATATCGCAGAGGCTGAAAAGAGGGTTTATGCTGACCGCACAGAATATCTCGGGGATCCTTCCTTTGTCAATGTTCCGGTTGAGGAACTGACCAGTGACAAATATCTGAAAAAACGGACCGCTGAAATCAGGAAAAACCGGGCCACACCATCGGACTCTATATTTGCGGGAAAAGCCGGTGCGGCTGAAAGCCTTGAAACCACCCATTATTCAGTTGCAGATAAATGGGGAAACGCTGTGGCAGCCACTACCACGCTCAATGGCGGTTATGGGTGCAATATTGTAGTTAAGGGCGCAGGGTTCTTTCTGAACAACGAGATGGATGATTTTAGCTCTAAACCAGGCTCACCCAATGTGTATGGATTGATTGGGAATGAGGCCAACGCCATTGAGCCGGGGAAACGTATGTTAAGTTGCATGACCCCCACACTCATTACCAAAAATGATAACCTGTACATGGTGGTCGGAAGTCCTGGCGGTTCCACCATCATTACCTCGGTATTTCAAACCGTACTCAATGTGCTGGATTATGGCATGACCATGCAGGAAGCAGTCAATGCCAAACGTTTTCATCATCAATGGCTCCCTGACCTTATTCAGTATGAACCGGATGCAATTGATACCGTGATGGTTGGCCGGCTTGTTCAAATGGGCCATCATCTTAAGAAAATCGGGAAAATAGGGAGGGTGGATGCCATTCTCATCCATCCTGACGGTACCATGGAGGGAGGCGCGGACCCGAGGGGAGATGATACCGCCAAGGGGTTTTGATCATGAAAGCAGGGGCATATCTCTTTCTCTCATGTTTATGCCTTTTGGTTCAGGGCCCGGTTCAATGTCAGGAAACTGCAAAGGCGGAAGGTAAGCTTGGTCAGCTGATCCAGGATAAGAATTACCGGACTGCTGTTGAAGAGGGATTGCTCGGGTTGGAAACCGATTCGATGAACCCCCAAATTCATTATAACCTGGGTGTGGCATACAGTAACCTGAAACAATTCAGAAGCGCCGCTCATGCTTTTGAAACGGCCGAAAAATTTTGGCCGGGAAATAAGGCCCTCCTGCTCAATCTTTCCGATTGTTATGTTGAACTGGCCAATATGGCTGCCGCAGAGGCTATTGTAAAGGATATTCTGCGGAACGACTCCTCGGATACCTATGTCTGGCTGCAACTTGCCCAGATCTGCCAGCGGCAGTCGAAACCGGATGAGGCGGCGGCCATTTATTCCAGACTATGGTCAGAGGATTCCACGAATATCTGGTATCCGCGCCAGATCGGACAAATGCTGGCCCGGCAGGAACGTTACCAGGAGGCCGTCCCTTTTCTTGAAACGGTGGTGGATGCCGACAGCTCGGACCAGGGATCCTTTTTGCGCCTGGGGCAGGCCTATCTGAAACTTAAATCTGTGGATAAAATTCCGGTACTGGATAAAGCCATTCGTCAGGACTCCACACAACCTTTGCTATACAGGTATCGGGGCGGACTGATGCTCGGAGCCGGAATTTATGCTCCGGCTGAATCAGACCTGCAAATGGCCCTCCAACTTGGAGACACTTCAGTTTTTACCTGCAGGCATTTGGGAATCTGCCAGTTTCAGCTTTCAAAGTATGAGGATGCCCTTTGGGCACTTGACCGAACAGTAAAGATGGACTCATTAGACTCAGAAGCATGGTATTATCTTGGATTTTGCTATAAATGGACCGAGGATATCCCCAAAGGGATTGAATGCCTTCAAAAGGCCCTTGAAATCGCGATCTCGCCATCAACCGGATCCATCTATAGTGGATTGGGATTATTTTATAATCTGCAAAGGGATTTGAAAAAGGCCAGGGTCTATTACGAAAAGGCAATCGAAGTCAACCCGGATGATGCCTATCCATTGTCGCAACTCGGATTGCTTGTGGAGCAAACCTCCCGTAACAAGGAACAGGCAAAGCAATATTATGAGCAATTTCTTCAGGAATATACCGGCAGCGATAGAATGCTGATCAATTATGTGACTGAACGGCTTCAACTTATCAACGAAAAGCTGTTCATGGAAGGAAAAATCAAAAAGAAATAGCACTTTAGCTCTCATGACACGCTATTTTCAAAAGCAGTTCGCCAGGCTTCTTCTCTTTTTAACGGGGTGGAAACTCGAAGGGACAATCCCGCTGATCAAAAAATGCGTGATCATCGGTGTGCCCCATACGAGCAACTGGGATTTCTTTTTCGGAATGGTTTATAAGCTTTATTACGGGTTGAATATCCATTTCCTGATTAAAAGAGAATTGTTCCGGTTTCCCTTTCGATGGGTGGCTCGCTGGGTGGGGGGAATACCGGTCGACCGTATGAAACACGATCGCCTGGTGGATCAGCTGAGTGCGAAAATCCTGAATTCGGAAAATTTTTACCTGGCCATCGCACCCGAAGGATCACGAAAGGAGGTAGTGACATGGAAGAGAGGATTTTATCATATTGCAAAGAAAGCCGGCGTTCCCATTATTCTGGGTTATATGGATTACCGGAGGAAGGTAGTGGGAGTGGGACCTGTTTTTTATCCCGGCGAGGATATAGAATCTGACATGAGAAAGATTGCTTGCTTCTATTGCAATATCAAGGCAAAGTATCCGGCCAATTTTTACCTTCCTGCCGACCTTGATCAGCTGCAGCGGGATGCCTCCTGATATCAGGACAGGGAATCAAAAAGTATCTCCACCGGATGGAAGGCCTTTTTTCCGGTTCCGTCAAGGATCTGATGCCGGCAGGATGTTCCGCTGGCGCAAATCAGATCGTTTTCACCCGCATTCCTGACCCAGGGGAAAAGGACCATTTCTCCAACCTTCATCGACAGTTCGAAATGTTCCTTCTCAAAACCGAACGAACCCGCCATGCCACAGCAGCCTGATGGAATTTCGGTACAGGTGAAATTCTTCGGGTAATTCAAGACGAAAAGGGTTGGAGCGATCGACGCCACCGCACGTTGCTGGCAATGTCCATGCAGCAGAATATTATTTTCCCTGTCGGTAAACTGCTCTCTGGATATTTTTCCGGATCGCATTTCACGCTCGAGAAACTCATCCATCATCAGTGTATTTTTTCCTAAACGCAAAGCGCTGGCTTTCAAATCCGCTCCCACCAGGTCCGGAAACTCAT
>JBBQOG010000375.1:0-3716 GCA_038330665.1 Bacteroidales bacterium | reverse complement strand
GGATTGGACCTTTCTGGGATTCAGAACCAGCCAGGCAAACCAAGTTCTAATGCAAACATTAGAGGGCCTTTTCTTCGGAATCTCGTTCTTAGGATATGAACTGGTAACCTATCAGAATCGAAAAAGAAAAATCCCTTATCGGGATGAAAAGAATTTTATCTTAACGTCCAAAGCCACGATTTGGTTTTCATTAGAGTATCAGCAGATGGGTCGTGCTTTCGTTTTTGAGGACAGGCTCACCATTCGAACCCAAAGTTCACCCGAGCTGGTGATTCCGTTAATTGAAATAACAAGAATCGAAATCAATCCAGGATTCACGACCAAAATGAAATTTTTCATGAGCGATGGCGTGCCCGTCGAGATCGTTGTTTCGATGCCCTATTTTTGGAAAAAGAAAATTGAGGCCGTGACAAAAGGCAAATTGTAGAGACGCAGAAGGCAAATTGTAGAGACGCATAATTATGCGTCTCTACATGCTGCCCTGCAATTGATAAATGAAAAAAATGAAAAAAACACTGACCACTTTCCTGATCCTGATTACCCTGTCGGGAATACTTTTCGCCCAGGAGCGAAAGCCGAATCCCAATCTGGAGCAAATCATTTTTGTATTTAAAACACATTTTGATATCGGGTACACTGATCTTGCCGAGCGTATTGTGCAGAAATACAGCACTTCCATGATCAATGAAACGCTTAAAACGCTGGATGAGTCGAAATCCATGCCAGCGAATGAACAGTTTCGGTGGACGGTTCCCGGCTGGCCGATGAAAGAGATTTTGGAAAACCGTACGGGGGACTCGAAAAAGGTGATCGACGATGCCATTCGGGATGGCCGGTTTGTGGTTCATGCGTTGCCGTTTACCTTCGAAACCGAAGCCGGAACACCGGAGGGATTGACCCGGAGCATGCAGTTTTCTTCGAAAATTGCCCGCGACCATGGTTTGGAATTACCCCGCGATGCCAAGCTCACAGATGTTCCCAGCCACTCCTGGTTCCTGCCTACCCTGCTTAAAAATGCCGGAGTGGATTTTCTGCAGATAGGCTGTAACTCCGCTTCCAGTTCACCCGATATTCCGGTTCTTTTCTGGTGGGAAGGTCCGGACCAATCCCGGCTAATGACGCTGTATTGGGAGGCGTATTACGGAACCGATATCATTCCGGCCGATAACTGGCCATTCAAAACCTGGATCGCCATCATCCATACGAACGATAATGTGGGTGCCCCACCGATTGATGAAGTGATGAAAACGCTGGAGATCGCCAGGAAACTGGCTCCGAATGCTAAACTCACCATCGGGCGCATGTCGGATTTTTACGACGCCATCATGAAAGAGAAACCGGAATTACCGGTGATTCGCGGCGATATGCCGGACACCTGGATTCACGGTTACATGTCGATGCCCGAGGAGGTGAAAGCTTCCCATAAAGTGAAAGCTGAAGTCACAGGGCTCGAGATCCTAAGCACCGAGCTTTCGATCTGGGGAGGAGCCCCCAATGACGTAACCGGGAAAATCAAGGATATCTATGAGCAAAGCCTTCTTTTCGATGAGCACACATTTGGACTGGCCATGTCGCACGGCGCATCCGGCTATTGGTGCTATGGCGATACATTCAGGCGGTTGCGGTCGGATGGCATATTCGATAAAATCGAGCTTTCATGGAAAGAAAAGGGGAGGCACACCCTGGAGGCTGAAATCCTGACAGAAGGGACCTATTCCAGAAAGATGGAGGAGCTGGCGGCCTCGGTGGAAGCCAATGGAACAAAAGTAGTCGTATATAATCCGCTGCCCTGGAAACGGACCGGCTGGATCACCATGCACCATCATTCCGGCTGGTTTCCGGCAAAATTCCTGAAAGACCTGGAAACCGGAAAAGTGATACCGATCAGTAACGAAGGGAATCTGATCACGTTTATGGCAGAGGATATACCTTCACTCGGTTACAAAACCTATGTCCCGGCTACCGGGGAAACAGAAAACAGTGCGGTGGATCCGGTTTCCGTCACCGAAACACCCGATCTTATTCTCCAGAACGGACTTATCCGGATCCTGATTGATAAAAAAACAGGCCAGATCGCTTCACTGATCAATAAAAAGACCGGTCGCGAATTTGTCAAACCGGGCGGCAACTATGGGATCGGGGAATATCTGTATGAACGTTTTGGGAAAGAGAACACGGATCAATATGCAAAAGATTATATCAAAGGAGGCTGGGACTGGGCTCCCGCCGAACTGGGCCGGATAAACCTGAGTGATGAGCCGTACCATGCGGCAACGGGAACCCTGCCGAAAATTCAGATTGAAAAGACCGGGAAATCGATAGCCGTTTATCTGGCCTACGCCGGAAATGCAAACATGCCCCACCATTACAGCATCCGATACCGCTTGGTCGCCGATCAGCCCTTTTTGGAGGTTAACTGGGCCATCGACGGGAAACCTGCCGATCCCTGGCCGGAATCCGGGTGGATCTGCTTTCCGCTGAACATTGAAAATCCCAGATTCAGACTGGGCCGAACCGGTGGGATCTCTGATCCGGCCAAAGATTTCGTTAAGGGCTCCAATTTCGACTATTGCTTTGTGCAGGAGGGTCTGGCCATACTCGACCAAAATAATCAGGGTATCGGTCTCTATTCGCCCGACCTGCCAGGTATCAGTCTGGAGCGGCCGGGTTCCTGGAAATACAGCAAGGATTTTATTCCATCCAAATCAAATGTCTTTTTCAATCTGTATAACAATCAATGGAGCACCAATTTTACGGAATGGATCGAAGGATCTTGGAATGCAAGCGTATATCTCTGGTTTATTGATGATTACAATAATGAAAAATCGCTAATCACTCCAGCGCTCGAACTGAGAAACCCGCTCATGGCAAAGGTCGGTTCCGGCACAGGCGGCAAACTGCCGACTGTGCATACCGGTATCAGCCTGTCTGATAAAGGATTGCAGATTACCGCCTTTGGCCCAAACCCCGATGGAGAGGGAACGCTCCTGCGGTTTTGGGAGAAGTCGGGTAAATCGGGAAAACTGACGATCACCCTACCCGCCGGATCGGTCTGCCGGAGTGCACAGCCATGCAATCTGCGCGGTGAAATAAGCGGGCCCCAGCTTCCTGTTAATGCCGGCAGAATTGAAATCTCCTATAAAGCCTATCAACCAGTATCCCTGATTCTTAAATAATATTTTCATGAAAAACACACTGATTTTTTACTGTTTTCTGTCGCTTATCGCCTGTACTCCTGCAAAAAACGATCCTGCCAAGGAAGATTGGATTCAACTTTTCAATGGCAAGGATCTCACAGGATGGGATATCAAGATTGCCGGATCCGACCTGAATGTCAATTTTAAAAATACTTTCCGCGTGACCGATGGTAAATTGACCGCCAATTACGAACAGTATGAGAAGTTCGACGGAGAATATGGGCACATCTTTTATAGGGACAAGTTCTCTTTCTACAAGATTCGGGTTCAGTACCGCTTTATCGGTAATCAGACCCCGGGGGGTGCCGGATGGGCCTTCCGTAATTCAGGGATCATGCTCCATAGCCAGTCGGCAGCCAGCATGACCAGGGATCAGTCGTTTCCCACATCTATTGAATTTCAGCTCCTTGGCGGATCCGGTACCGGTGAGCGCCCAACGGGGAATCTCTGCACCCCGGGCACCAATGTGGTGATGAAGGACTCCCTGTTTACCCCGCATTGTATCAATTCCACCTCAAA
>JBBQOG010000374.1:0-3728 GCA_038330665.1 Bacteroidales bacterium | reverse complement strand
CGTAGCTCCTGCAATACCCATCACCAGGCTGAAATTGGATACCAGGCCGTCGTTCCCGCCGAGCACCGCTGCCCGTATGGCGTTGCCTCCGACCGAACGGTGCCTGCTCTCAAATTTCGACAGCTGGGCTCCGGTTACACGGTCACCCTTCTCGAGTATGGACCTCAGAATATTGACATGATTGGTTTCCGACCCGGTAATTTCCTTTTTATTTTTTTGCTTGGCCGACAGGATAGCCGTCGAGATGCTTTTTTCCGTGTCCATCAGCGACCCTAAAACATAGTTGTAACCGAAAATCCGGCCGATGGTATTCAGCGTCCGGGCCCTCCAGGAGGGGCGCATCAGGTTTTCCGGGCTGATATTTTTCGTTTTGGCAAATGCTTCGGCGTGACCCCTTTCAATATCGCTCATCTGCCTGAAAACCTCTGCAATTATGGGATCCGGCTCATTTTCCTCAAGCTTTTTATAAAGGTATGAGGCATCGATTTCCGTTTGTATGTTTTTCGTTGTCATGGTTGAGCTTTGGTTATAAAGGTACAGTAAAATTGGTTTTCGAGCGGGATGACAGTGATCTGAGGGGTGAAAAGTACAAGGGAGTTAGGGCGTGAGGTCTTCCCAATTGGGATTTCTTTGAGTGATCAGTTCATTTTTCCAACACCTTTTCCATTCTTTTAGTTGCTTTTCCCTTCGGATAGCATCATTTATTAAATCATATGTTTCGTAATAAACGAGTTTGTCAACATTGTATTTTGCTGTGAATCCGGAAATTTGGTGACTTTTATGTTCTTGGATTCTTCTCTTCAAATCATTGGTCACACCGATGTATAGGACACTATTTCTGGATGTGGTCAATAGGTATACATAAAACAGATATTCTTTCATTTGATTTTTATAGGATTAGATGCACAAAAGCACCCTCAAAGGAAAATTTTTCACCTTTTTTTACCCCCCGGAGCCCTGTCATCCCGGCGAACCCTTCTCTGTCATTCCCGCGAAAGCGGGAACGGGATCGCCCTCCTACGTACTAAAGTCCCCCTCCAGGTACCCCTCCAACCCCTTCTCCTTCAGTATCAACCTTACTTCATCCCAGGAGGGCGACCTTTTTCCTTTTCTTTGCTCCAGCATCCGGATCACACATAGCGCCACCTCCGGTGCCGGTCCGGTTTCCTCATCTGACCGGTTATCCATACACTCAAACAGGACTGCGTTGGCTTCCTTAAATGACACCAACCCTTTATCTCCCTGTTTTTCGTCACTGTTTTGAGCACTGAGGGCTTCATTAACAAGCGAAAAAATCAGAAAGGTGGCCCGTCCGATCAATTTCAGATTCCCCGGATTTACGCCGGTCATGGTGTTTCCCGTGACACGGCCCAGCCTGGCCATGATTGCAGTGGAATGGGCATTAAGCAGCAATTTAAGGGCAATTTGCGCGCGGAGACCCAGCGGGTCCGGGAATTCAGGCAGGTTAATTACCACCTCAACATCCACCCTGTTTTCAGGATCCTCAGCGAGGTTCTCATGAGCACCCACCCGGATCAGGGCCACCCGGGCACCGTTTTCATGGAATAGCCTCACAAACCGACGATAAGCGGATCCGGTTTTTTGCCAATCCGCAAATTCTTCCCCGATACAAACCGCAATACCCAGGTCACCCGCCGAAGGGCCCCTGTTTATCTGGTTAAAATCGGAAAATGAAAGGTCATAAAGTATTTCCTGGTCATCGCCTGCCTGCTCCAGACTCCGCAGGGCTGAATTCCGGAGCCAGGGATCCTGAATTTCCTGCTCAAAAGCCGGGCGGTAGAATGAATCCGTCATGCCCCGAAAATTCCGTCCCAGTATCGTTTGCCAGGCGTTCCTGCAATCGGGGGCATCGGTCCATATCTGTATCCAGGATTTCCGATCGTGCTGGTCCGTCCGGTCCAGGGGCGCCAAACGGAAGGTCGGGCTGCGTTCGGTACTGTCGGTAAATACGGTGGTAACGGCTTTTTTAGCGAAATAGGTGGTAAAATGGTTTTGGAGGCAAGTTTCAGATTCCAGTCGGGTCAGGTTAACCAGTGAATCCAAAGCACCATCAACCGAATATTTGACCTTTTGAAAAGATAACAGTCTTTGGGATAAGGTGATATCGGGATCAATGTCCAATTCCGATAACTCCCCGCGGCTGAGTAAATCTTTCAGCAGCCGCGTAATCGCTTCTTCCATAATTACACCCAAAACGAAACTTTCAATGGTGGCAGCCTGCATCCGGGTGGATCCCGCAAGAGCCTGTGGTCCCGTGGTAAGGTTGAGCCGGGTGATCCCGGGGTCTTCGATCACCCGGCGGCAACGGTCAAATTCCAGGAGTTGCGGATCCGGGTTGTTGTATATAAAAAAGAGGTGTCGACGGGCTTCGTCGACGGATAATTCAGATGGGTCAGGGTATTGTGAGCGGGCCATCCGCATGGCCCCGATCACTGAGGAGGTTTCGCCGCCTTCTGTCACGCAGAATACGACATCACCTTTTTCAATTCCACGGTCGAGCAGCTGCAGTTTTCCTATGATTTCGAGGTCTTCAAATCCCTCCAGCGAGCTGATAAGGGCGCGGTCGGCTCCGGTCATTTCACCGATCAGCCGCTCTCCGATATCTTCCGGGAGATACCCTTTCAGTTGATCCCATAAGGTAGAAGCCTGCACCTTTTTCCAGAAGGGCCTCCAGAAAGTGCTTTCCATTTGCCGGGCCAGCCGGCCGGTGGCTCCGCAACCATAAATAATGACCTTCCGGCCGGTACGGATGGCCTGGCAAAACGATTCCGTGGCAGCAAGAAGGGGTGGCGGATTTTTCGATAATTCTGCCAGTTTAAGTGTGATATCAACATCAACAGACAGCAGTATTTCCAACCCCTCCCGGAGGTCTTTCCGGATTACCCGACTGAGTGACCGGGTTAACGGATGACGCTGTTCGGTTAGCAGCCGGTATAAGTGGAACTGTTTCTTATTGTGGATGAAGTCAGATGAAAGCTCTTTTGGGGTCATGCCGGTCGAGTGATGATTTCATCAGTTCACGGGTTGTTCAGCCTGTCGTGAACCGTTAACTTAATCCGAAGATAAGTCTGGTGCATCTGGTAGCTCATCATGGAATAAAATATTCCCATATCGAGGTATTTATGATGATTCCTCAGCAGCCAGAAATTGAGTTTCCAAAAATAGTTGCGATGCGGATTTTTAATACCAAGATAATAGATCGCGCGGGCTACCAACATCAGCTCCTGAACACCGATCTTATTGGGAACGGGCACTGATTTTACCGGATACCGGTAGGTTTTAAAAAACCGGATGATCCGCTCATGCGATTTTGGGGGCAGGTACACCTGATCGATCAGATTCACAAATCCTTCCATCAGTTGCCGCTCTCCCATACGTGGAACGATATTGGTTTCCCCTTCCGAAAACGCAAAAGTCCTGCTCAGCCGGTCTTCCTTTTTCATTCTTTCAAACAGGGCGGTTCCGGGCGGGGCCTTTAACAGGTTTACAATAGGCAAAGGGATACCACTTTCCTGTATGAAATCTGCCTGTCGCTGAAAAATGGAAGGGGTGTCAGAGTCAAAGCCGACAATAAACCCACCCGCCACATAAAATCCTGCACGATGCAGTTTCTGAATGTTTTCAAGCTGGTTTCGTTTCAGGTTCTGGTTCTTGCCGGATGCCCGCAGACCCTCTTCATCAGGAGTTTCAATACCAATAAAGATCTG
>JBBQOG010000373.1:0-3737 GCA_038330665.1 Bacteroidales bacterium | reverse complement strand
TCGATCTGATCCTTCCTCCGCAGCTCGTCGAAAAGCGCAAGCAGGTCGCTAACCTTCAGTCTTTTCTTTTCCTCTGACCCAAAGTCGTAGGCAATCTTACCGCGGTGCATCATGATGATCCGGTTACCCAGGTTAACGGCTTGTTGCATGGAGTGTGTAACCATGAGAGTCGTGATATTATCGCGGCGGATGATTTCTTCGGTGAGCTCGATCACTTTTGATGCAGTTTTCGGGTCGAGGGCAGCGGTATGTTCATCCAGCAGCAGCAGTTTCGGCTTCAGCCAGGTAGCCATGAGCAGGGTGAGTGCCTGGCGCTGACCGCCGGAAAGTTTCCCGATCGGATTAGCCAGACGTTCTTCGAGCGACATCTGCAGCGGAGTTACCCTTTCCTTAAATTCATCGATCAGGTTTTTCGGCAAGCCCCATTCCAGCCGGCGTGTTTTGCCCCTGCGCGTGGCGAGAGCCAGGTTTTCCTGTATCGACATGTTTGGTGCAGTGCCGGTAAAGGGGTTCTGAAATACCCTGCCCATAAATACGGCACGTTTATTCTCCGTCCACCGGGTGATATTAGTACCATCCAGAAGAATCTGTCCGCTGTCGACCAGGAATGAACCAGCCACTGCATTCAGCAAAGTCGATTTTCCCGATCCATTCGTTCCCAGCACACATACGAACCCTCCGTCTTCGAGGGTCAGGCTGACCTCTTGCAAGGCCTGCACTTCGTTTACGGTTCCGGGGTTAAATATCTTGGATATATTATTGACCTGTAGCATAGCTATTTACTTATTAATCTGATTTTTCTGGTGTTCTTCATAAAGCCCGGAAGAATAAGTGCGAGCAGCACAAAACCGGCGGTGATCAGTTTCAGATCGATGGGATTCATTCCCCAACGGAGTGCGATTGCCACCAGTAAACGGAAAAGGACCGACCCGATGACGGCTCCGGCGATGACCAGTCCCAGGCTGTTCTCCGAAATCAGGGCTTCCCCGATAATGACGCTCGCAAGGCCCCAGACTAACATCCCGATCCCCATCTGCACATCGGCAAATCCCTGAAATTGAGCCAGAAGCGATCCGGCCACGGCAATAAAACCATTCGAAAGGGCCACCCCCGCGATGATCATCATCTTGGTATTTACGCCCAAGGCCCTGATCATCTGGTCGTTATCACCGGTTGCGCGCATGGCTGTGCCGAGCCGGGTACGAAAGAACCACCAGAGCAGGGTGGCTACGAGGACTATCAGGATAAAACAGAAGAGAAGGGTCCACAAATCCTTCGCCGGCACTTCCCAACCCATTACCATGGTCATTTTGCCGGCACCTGAAAAACGCTCCGACAGCTTTTCGAACCAGGTGAAGATAGTGGTTTCGGATAACAGCGGCAGGTTACTCCTTCCCATCACATGGAGGTTAACCGAATAGAGTGCGGTCATGACGAGTATACCTGAAAGGAGCGAATTGATTTTAAACCGGGTATGAAGAATACCCGTCACCATTCCGGCCATGGCTCCTCCGAAAAAGGAGACCAGGGTAGCCAGAAGGGGGTTGACTCCGGCAATAATCAGTGCAGCGGATATGGCCGCACCAAGGGTAAATGACCCTTCGGCGGTGATATCTGGAAAATCGAAAATCCTGAAACTGATAAAAATCCCCAATGCCAGCATGGACAGTATCAGTCCGATAGTAATGGATCCGAGCAGTAGTGTCATTTTTTTGATCCCTTTCTTTTAATTAGTCTGCCCGATCCAGCAGATTCCGTTTTTAAAGCGGCTGTCGCCCAAGCCGTTAATTTCTCTCGTATCATTAAGCAGGTGCAGAATATCGATCACTTCGGAGGTGCCGAAAAGGGTATGAATGATCTCACCCGGATCGGGTTGATTTTTCCGGAGCGGCTGGTAAGGAAAAACCGCCGAATGCATATGTCCCATAACAGTGGAGTCCTTGGCCAGCGGGCGCAGGATTGGAGAAAAATCGGATCCGCCTTCCTTTTCGAAATATCCGAAAGATAGGGTCAGCATTTTGGGATAGGCCGGTTCCGTGGTAAAGAACAGGTTATTGGCCAATCCCGGCAATTCCAGCAATTGGGGATCCCCAACCGGTGATTTGCGCAATCTCATCCCGATGAGACCATCACTTTCAGCTGCCATCAGCAGAACGAGTTTTTTATAACCGGTTAGCTTAAAAAGCACGTCGATCAGTTTGTTCACGGAAATCGACAGGCTACCGCCGGCAGGTTCGAAAACCAGCCGGTCCGAGAAATCGCCCTTTGCGTTGATGGAATAGAGCGTTTGAATCTGCGGAACAAACTCGCCACTTTTCAATGCATAATCGGGAATAGAGCTCTGATCAGCAGGCATATAGGTCACTGCATCCCCGAGTAGCAAAAATTCACCGTAGCGGGGTTTGCAATCTTCAAAACCGGTTCCGATGGCGCCCAATCCGAGTGCAAAATGCTTAGCGCTAACCGTTATCGGGTGGTTATCCTGATCGGTATAAACCGATTTTCCTGACACTTCAGGCTTACCCTGCATGGTGACATCCATCTTTGCCGGGCCGTTGCTTTCCCGTTCAAATCGAAAGCCTTCCTCTTCCGTTCCCACGGGCGCCATCCTGACTTCGGGCACTTTGGCCTTCGCCGGTTTTTTCTGAAGCATATCAACCATGCCGACCATCCTGAGCACTTCTTTAACCGGCTCCGACAATACAGCCAGCACCAGGGAGCCACCCAAACGACCCAAGTTCTTGTATTGCGCAACCAGCACACGGATGCCCAGCGAGCTCAGGTAGGTCACCGGACCGAGATCCAGGTCAACATCGTAAATCCCGTCACGGATCAGGGCGTTCACCGTTTCATCCAGGAGGCCAGATGAATTGGCATCCAGGCGGCCGCTGATGGTGAGAACCGCTTTCTTGCCTTCAACGGATTTCCTGATATCCAGATTACTTTCCATATTTTAGTTTATCAGTTTGATTTTATCTGAAAGACCGGCCGGAATCTTGATCTTGAATTTGGCCGCGATAGTGGAATTCACCTCAAAGATTGTTTTCGTAACCAGTTGAAATGGGATATCTCCCGGAGCCGTTCCGTCGAGCACCTTTTTCACCATCACCCCGGCGTCATATCCGGCCTGGTGATAATCCCGGGCTACCACCGCCAGGGCACCCTGCTCCATCATTTTCGAAGTAAACCCATACAGAGGAAGCCGGGAATTTTCGGCCGTTTTAACAATAGTTGACATGCAGCTCCCGGTGAGGTTGTCCGAGATCTGGCAAAACACATCGATCCCCCTGGAAGCCAGGGACATGGCCGCATCGGTGATTTCCGTAGACGTATTTGCAGGTGCACTGATCAGTTCAATGCCTTGGAGTTTTGCCGCCTTTTCCAGCCCATCCTTGTAGGCCACCGAATTGATTTCACCGGGCGTGTACACGGTACCAATCCGTTTGATTCCCGGTTGCAGGCTCGTTAGTAAATCCATCATTCCATCGAAATCGCTCATGGTAGAAATTCCGGTTATCCCGGGCATATGTTCTGTGAAGGAGGTTCCAATTCCGGCAACAACAGGATCTCCCACATTGGTGAACACGATGGGACTGGAAATTTTCCGCTTGGCAAACGCTTGAGCAGTTGGTGTGGAGCATACGATAATCATATCCCAGGATTCGGAGGTTACCGAATTGGCTATGCTGTTCAGAGCCGAAATATCTCCCTGCGCGTTAAAAGAAGCCATGGTAAAA
>JBBQOG010000372.1:0-3760 GCA_038330665.1 Bacteroidales bacterium | reverse complement strand
CCTTTACCGGCCTGGAAGGTCAGTTTGTCCGCTTTCCAGGGGGCTCCGCTCATGATGGTATTTTTTGTGGCTTCGGTAATCTCCACGGCGTTCAATCCGGTTCCGTGACCTTCCACCTGGGTGACTTCCGGAGCGTCTCCGAAGGTGCCCTGAACAATTGTGCCCCTGTTTTGGGGTTCAACTTTATGCGGGATGGCCTCATAAGTTTTTATCGGGTTATCTGCGCCTTTACGGCCTGCCAGATAGGGCTTGCGCTGTCCTCCGAATGTTTCGGGATTATTCTGGTCATATTTCTGGAAATTATTGTAGGCATAGGCCACTGCCAGGAAATAGTATTTTTTGAAATTTACCAGGGTCCTTACACCCTCTGCAAAGAGGTCCTCTTCCAAAACAAAGGTATGCTCAATGCCCTGGTCCTGCCCGATGACCTCCACGGCCGGGATGTTGGCTTCAAGTTCCGGATCCCAGTTGTAATTGATGACCCGGCCGATGCCATCACGAATGTCACATTGAAAGGCGATCCGGGCGAGGTTGGTGTTTTGTGTGGTGGCATCATTGATGGAAACAGAGATGGTTTTTAGCTGCCACACCTGGTATCCCTGAAAATTGTAGTTGACGTCGCAATCCGGGGTGTTGAGCGGACAAACGATAAACGGGTCCCTTTCCTGGTACTTTTCCATGAAGTTGTTGGACGAAGGTTTATTCCAGATGTGGAAGATCAGCTTCTGATCCTGCTCCACAATGGTGAGTTCCGGGGCATCCGGCCCATCAATCACCTTAAAGCAATTTTCAAAAAGGCGCTGGGCCTTCTCATCTTCCTGAAGCAACAGCACTACTGATGCCCAGGGTGTTCCATCGTATGACCGTGCCCAAACGGCGCCAAAGGTTATATCATTGACCGCTCCGGGTTCGAGTACAAAAGGACCAGACGACTGGACCAGCCGCCGGTCACCGGGGATATTACCGGCGGTTTCTTCTGTCCAGTTCGGCATGTTTATTCCGTTTTGTCCCCAGCCGCAGGGATCAGAAGTTCCGGGAAACATGAAGTCGGTAATCGGCCCGGATCCACCACCAGATGGATGGGCATTTCCGCCATAGCGCATCCGTTCATTGTCTTTCCAGTAACCTCGGAGGAAATTATAATATTCGGGTGCAATAGAGGGATCGCCGGTGACCCCGCCTGTATTTACATAATACACAAACCTCCGCATTCCCCATCTTTCGTTGTCGACGATTCCGTCACCGAAGTTCAGGCCGTTGATGTTCCCGTTCAGGATACAATCATTGCAGATCAGGTTTCGTTGTGAATCGTAGCTGCTGCAATCGTCTTTACTATTCGGATCCTGGTAGGGCCCTTCAAAAAAATCAACTCCGATGGCCGGAGGGTTGGCTCCATAAGCCCATGCTTCACCGGCTCCATCCACATCCACTCCGTTATAGAAATAGCCCACTCCTTTACTGACATGGCAGCCGGTGAAATCATCATAGGCCCAGCCAAGGGCTCCATCCACATATACGCCGAAATAGGTGTCGATCAGGGTATAAGTGGATCGGTTGATCAGGGCATAATTGTAAAAACTCATGTCGTTGACGGCATCATTCGTAGAAAATTCAAAGGCCTGTGCACGGATTTCCATACCGATTCCTTCACCTCCTGATTCACCATGGATATTCCCCCGATCGTTGTATACCCACCAAAGTGTACCATCTCCGTAAATGCGCGGACGTCTCTGTTCACGGGATGTTCCGCAGGGCAGGATTCCGTCGAGGTCGTAAAACGGATAATCCCCATCAGCCGGATTATACACTCCGTCATCGTTATTGTCCCAGAACGGAGCCAGGTAAAAGTCATATCCGGCAGCCACATCTCCATGTGCGGGCCATTGGATGATGCCCTCCGGTATGGCGTAACCCTTGAAATCCCTTTCACGCATCTGGGCATCCGCGTGATACCAGCTCCGGAAGGATTCCACCTGGTATCGGGTAATATCCCAATGCCGGTCGTACTGATAGCAAACTTCAAGGTCGGTGGTACCCCGTTTATTTCCGCTCGTCACCAGGGGGCCGGTAAAATAATCGACCCCACCCTGACGGTACCTTACCGCAGATAATTTCAGTTGTCCGTTGACATCCGTGCCGCCAATCCAGATTCCACCGTTCCACAGAGCAGTCTTGCCTGACCCTTTAGGCACTTCGTACCTCGAAACTTTAAAATCCCACCACATGTCGCCACCGGTATGGATTATGGTATTAACATTATTCAGACTTAATTCCGTCGACGTTTTACCGGCACTGCAGGCTGCTGCGAAGCCTTTTATTTGTTCCTGATCAACCTTGTATGGTTCTTTCCTGGTCTGAAGTGGCTGGGCCCAGCCGGCAAATGACAGGAAACTTATCGATAAAATGAGGATAGTTCTTTGCATTACAGGATTTCTTCGGAGTGATCTTCCATCTCGTAAGGTACAGTAATTTCGACCCGTGTTCCGGCAGAGTTGCCATGATCATCAGTTGTATCGAAAATATTTACAGATAAAGGTTTTTCGCTTATTGAGTTATATAGATGAATCCGTTTCTCGATATTCGCCAGTCCTCGCGATTTATGACCCGAGCGTTCCCGAATAGACTTTGCCTTCTCCCGTCCGATACCATTATCCACAATATTGATGACCATATAGTCTTCATGGTCGGTAATTATCACCTGGAGTAATCCTTTATGCTTAATCAATGGCAGTCCGTGCAATATGGCGTTTTCTAAATATGGCTGCAGGAGCATGGGTGGAATTCTGACGAGATGCTGATCTATTCCGAGGTCCACATTAATCTCGAGGTCAAATTTCTTACTGAATCGCATATGTTCCATTTTCAGGTATAAGCGGATCATTTCGAGTTCTTCAAATAGCGTAATATAGTTGTATTGAGAGTACTCCAGTACCTTTCGCATGAGCGAAGAGAAATTCGAGAGATAATAATTCGCCGAATCCACATCGTTTTTAAGAACGAAATTCTGTATGGAGTTCAGGGAGTTGAAAATGAAATGCGGATTCATCTGCGACCGGAGGGCAAACTTCTGAGATCGGATTAATTCATTTCTGGTGGTCAGGAGGCGTTTCTCCATCTCGTGTTTATTGCGCAAACTGTTTATCCGGAGAAAAATGATGGATCCAATGATCATGATGCAGGTAAAGAGGGTCAGCAGGATAAATAATTTTGTCTGATACCAGGCGGGAACCACGATAATTGTGGTAACGAGCTCATTGCTGCGGACACCCAGGCTGTTGGTTCCGGTAATTCTGAACCGGTAAGAACCCGGAGCCACATTTCTGTAATCAACCTGATGCATCCCGACCGGAAGCTGGGATTTGTTTTTGTCGGAATTTTCCAGAAAATAGGAAAACTGATTTTTAAAGGGGTTCAGATAGTCCATTACCGAAAAGGTGATGCTGAATGTATTATCAGAAGAGGGAATTCTGATGGTATCAGAAATCGGAACCTCATATTTTCCTTTCAGGCCGTGGACGGTGAAGCCTGTTATCCGGGCGACCGGCATTTTAGAAGTTCTGAGGGTGGTTTGGGGATAAAAGGCCATGACACCGTTTACGCCACCCAGAAAAACCTCCCCTTTACGACTTTCATAGATGGAGTTTTTATTGAATTCATTGCTTAGCAAGCCATCCTGGACATCAAAATTGGTGAATTCGTCGTTTCGGTGGTCAAACCTGGAAAGACCGTTATTGGTGGTCAGCCAGAAAATTCCATCTTT
>JBBQOG010000371.1:0-3769 GCA_038330665.1 Bacteroidales bacterium | reverse complement strand
CCGGTGTCGGGGTCATGGGCCAGTACGGCCAAAGGTGATGGGGGCCGATTTCTCTGCCGGGATCTGAACTTTGTCCAACTGCTGCTTCACCAGTTTGGTCCGCCGGGGTAAACGTGAAAACCCTTCAGCATGAATGATGTTGTAAATGTTTTTCTCCGACAGGCTGTGTCCTAATCCGTCGAGGGCGACCTTGATATCGGGCACCGAGTAGTACTTTTTTCGCATCTCGATAATGACTGCTTTAGCTCCCGTTGCTTCGGGAGAGACCTTGCGCCCCGGGGTCTTTTCCTCGAAAAAGAAACTACCGGTTGGGTTAACACTCAGCTTGATCCGGAAAGAAGATACCAGGGAAGTAGTCGCCCGGTACGTATAACCGAATCGATCAGCCACCTCCTGTGCGGAAGCTCCTTCAAGATAATACATCCGTAATGCTTCGTATTGCTTCTGTGCCACCGTTTTAGGTTCCTGAAAGAAAGTTACTGGGTCCATTGTTCTGTTAATTATTACCGTGATTAAGATAATAAAATGCCACAAATAAACAATAGAAAACGACCACAAATATCCTAACATAATGATTGATTGTTGTTTATAACTTTACGAAATAAACAAAACATCAAATTGAATGTTAGAAATAATAAGTGTTAAATTTATCGTGCCGAATGTCCTATTTTTGCCTTGACCTCAATGATGTTGTATCTATCATAATATCAGCATCTAACAGCGTAAATTTCGAAAACCCACAAGCGGGGAATACGGTGGGTTAGGACGGTAAAAATCTATAATGATAGTCTAGCTATGACAGTTACTTTTCAAAAGGAGGGCACAACCTTCGGTTGGGAAAATGTTAAAGCTGTTGATGAGTCTCATTGTAAGTTTGCCTTTACAGCGGATAAGGTGACGGAGATTCCTTCAGGCAATAGGTATAAAATAAATGGCGGATGCTTAAAGTTTGGCAATCAGCTTAAGTTTACGATATGGTCATCTGATAGTGACAGTGCGCCTCAATTGAGTTATGAATTTACTGTGATAAAAAAATGATGCACGGTTTCCGCCCGGAAATGCGTTAAAACCCTTTTACACTATTCTCAGGTACCAATACCTGTTAATCTTTCGTTTGTTGTATAGGGAATGAAAAGTTCCGGGGCCCATTATGACAAAATTCAGGATCGAAATACAAATTGTGCTGCTTGCTCTGGTGATCGCGACCGCCGTGGTTACCACCGGTTATCTTGCTTACCTCAGCCTGTCACGGATTGTTTTTTCTATACAGCGTGAAGCACAGCCCGATAACACGATATTTCTGATAAAAGATGTCGCCAATGATCTTGCTTTTATGGAAAATCAGGTGCGTGTATATATTCTAACCGACAACGAAGAGGACCTCCGGCTTCATGATTCACTCCTGCAGCAGATAGCCGTTAAATTAAGCCAGATTGATGAGTTGCCATTCAAAGGGAGCGCTGATCATATGCTGAATGATTCGGTTAAAAGTTTAGCCCTGGAGAAAATGGACCTGTGGCGGGGGATTATACTCCTTCATCAGGCGGCGAAGGGGATAAAACCCACTTTTACAAATATTTACTCAAAACTGGATAAACCTAAAACCGATACGATATTGGTTGAAGTAGAACAGAAAGGATTCTTTCGAAAAATCTTTGGTAATAAAAAGATCATTATTGATACCATTTACCGCGAACATATCCCGGGTAAGGATGAAGTGAAACAGGAAATCAGGATCCTGGAGAAGGAGCTCCTTACTAAAAGCAGAGGCATAAAAATAATTGAATCCGAGTTGATAGAAAAGAATATAGTACTGGTGAAAAAAATGAACGATCTGATTACCAGGGCTGAAAAAGTGAAGTTTGATGAATTCACTGATCGTACTACCGAGGTCGACCGACTGGCTTTGCTAACTTACAAACAATTGGCTGCATTCACGATAATTGCGGTGGTAATGTTGCTTATCGCCCTTTTTGTCCTTTTTAATTACCTGAAAAAATCCAGATCTTACCAGGAGGCTTTGCTCGATACGCAACAAAAAGCCGAATACCTGGCCAAAGCGAAGGAACAATTTGCCGCGAATGTCAGTCATGAATTGAGAACTCCTGTGAATTCCATTTACGGATTAACCGAACTGGCATTGCAAAAAAGCCAGGATCCAGAAATTACGGAGCTGATAACAGTGATTTCCAAATCGTCGCGACACCTAAAAAAAATCATTAACGACACGCTCGATTTTTCCAAAATCGAGGCAAATAATATTGAAATGGAATCGGTTGATTTTTCACCTTCCGAAATTTGTGCCGAGGTTCTGGCGATTCAGGAACTGGAAGCAATACATAAAGGCATTGCCCTGATTTTAAAATGGGAAAGCGATATCCCGGATGCGTTGGTGGGTGATCCGTTGCGTTTAAAGCAGATCCTTATCAATTTGATCAGTAATGCGGTTAAATTCACCGAAAAAGGGGATGTTACCTTGAAAATCAGGGCGGACAAAATCGCGGATGACCAGTTCGAGCTGACCATGAAGGTGGAAGATACCGGCATCGGTATTTCGGAAGAAGACATAAAGATCATTTTTGATGAATTTGTGCAGGCGGGGAATCCGTCATCGAATAAATACCCCGGCACCGGGCTGGGATTATCCATTGTCAAAAAGCTGGTTGAATTGCAGAAAGGGCGGATTGACGTGAAAAGCGAACCGGGAACCGGTACCCGGGTCCTGGTCTGCATTAAATACTCCCGGGGCGATAAACTGAAAATTCCGGCAACACAACGGGGCGAATTGCCGGTTCTTCCATCTTTTGCCCAGCTTTCTGTTTTGATCGCTGATGACGACGAATTCAACACCTACCTGATGAAAGCTTTATTCGAAAAATGGGGGGTGAGATTTGTTGTGGCAAAAAATGGAAGAGAAGCCGTAAAAGCCGCTCTGAGTGAGCGGTTTGATGTTATATTCATGGATCTTCACATGCCGGAATTGAATGGGGTGGAGGCTGCAAAAATCATCAGGGGGGCAATCCCTGAAGCCAGGATTGTCGCTGTTTCCGCCACCAATAGTCGGGATGAACAGCAGGCAGGTATTGATGCTGGCATGTACCGCTTCATTTCGAAGCCATTTGAAGAAAAGGAAATTTATGATATCCTGGTTTCCATACCACCGAGGGAAAATGTTCAACTGGATATACCCATTACCCCTGTTGATCCCAGTGCACTCATCCTCCTGGCCAACGGTGACAGCCAATATCTGCAGAAGATGATCCTGCTGTTCATCAAATTGACAGAATCAGCAATCGATCGTTTACAAATTGCCATCGACCGGGAGGATATGGAAAGCATAGCTGAAGAAGCTCATAAAATGGCCGCTTCCTGTGATCAGGTCGGGGCCGGCAGGTTGTATAGTCTCATTCGGCAGCTTGAAGAGGAGGCACGAAAGGAAGATGGGGCAGGGAAGGTTATCTCCGTTTTTGAATCGGTGAAATCCGAGGCGGCGGAGGTCATTTCTTTTCTGAGGTTGCAGGATGAAAAAACAGTATCTTTCCATAAATAATGAATGAAAAGTCGCTAAAAATATTTATTGTCGAAGACGATGAGTGGTATAACCGGATGTTGGTTCACGACCTTTCGCTGAATCCCGATTATGAGATTGAGTCGTTTATCACCGGCAAGGAATGCCTGAGCAACCTGCACAGGAAACCCGACGTGGTTACCCTCGATTATCGGCTTCCCGACATGCAGGGACTCGAGATCCTTAAACAAATAAAGGCGG
>JBBQOG010000370.1:0-3772 GCA_038330665.1 Bacteroidales bacterium | reverse complement strand
ATGCTAACGATAGCCGAGAAGAAGAGCATTCCCGTGGTGTTGATCCGGTGCACGATCGGACCGGCAAAGGAGCGGCCCACGGCCATAATACCGTTAATGAAGGCGAGCACCAGAATCGGAGCCACACCGGTTCCTTCGAGCAACGAGCTGATTCGCTGACCGGTGGTGAGCTCTGTGGCAGCGCTCAGGAGCATGCAGAAGAGCATGATCAGGAATAGCGGCCGTAGAATGGCTTTCCACATGGAGCCATATGAAACGCCCATTTCCACCCTTTCGGTCTTTGGAAATTTTTGTCCGAACATCAGAATACCATAGGCTACCAGTGGAAACACGAGTGTCCCAACCAGGATCTGCCAATCCAGTTTCAGCACATCCATCACCAGGTAGGCGGTCACGCTGCCGATCACGATGCCCCCGGGGAACCACACGTGAAACCGGTTCAGCATCTTGGTTTTGGAGTTCGGAAAGATCGAGGCCACCAGCGGGTTGCAACCGGCTTCCACCGATCCGTTACCTACGCCGATAAACAGGGTTCCGATAAAAAGTGTCCAGAAATCCCGCGCAAAAATGGTTACAACGATCCCGATGACATGCAGAAAAAAGGCCAGCCTTACAAACCGCTTCATTCCGAGGAGGTCCACAAACGGTCCGCCAATGAACTGAGCCAGTGTGAATCCCCAGAAAGCAGGAGCCATGGCCAGCCCCATTTCCTTCGCAGTTAAACTGAATCCGTCTTCCCAAACCAGTTCGAGACGGGCACGGATGGCGAATGTCATGGCAGTGGTGATCAGCGCCACACAGCTCATCCAGAAAAGTCGACGACCATTGTATTCTTTTGATGTCATATTTGATTGGGTTTAGTTTTTGAACTTAAAAATAGATATTTTTGGTTAATTCAACTAAAACATCCGCATCTATGGGACGACCAGTAACATTATTCACCGGCCAGTGGGCAGACCTTACCTTCGAAACCCTCTGCAAAAAAGCATCCGGCTTCGGCTATGACGGCCTCGAACTGGCCTGCTGGGGAGATCATTTTCAAGTCGATAAGGCCGATCAGGCTTATTGCGACAGGCGCCTCGAAATCCTGGCAAGGCATGACCTGAAAACCTGGGCCATTTCCAACCACCTGGTCGGTCAGGCAGTATGTGACCGAATAGATGAAAGGCACCAATCCATCCTTCCCGCTTATGTTTGGGGAAATGGAGATCCCGAAGGGGTCCGGCAGCGTGCGGCGCAGGAAATGATCGCTACCGCACATGCCGCCAAACGACTGGGGGTAGACGTGGTCTGCGGGTTTACCGGAAGCTCGATATGGCACCTGAATTATTCGTTCCCATCGGTGCCGGCCTCCATGATCGAAGCCGGATTTGCCGATTTCGCCAAACGCTGGAAACCCATTCTCGATGAATATCAGCAGCTGGGCATCAAGTTTGCTCTGGAAGTCCATCCAACAGAAATAGCTTTTGATATTGCAACGGCCGAACGGGCCCTGAAAGCCATTGACTATCATCCTGCCTTCGGTTTTAATTTCGATCCGAGCCATTTCGGATACCAGGGCGTCGATTATATCGGCTTTCTGTACAAATTTGCCGACCGTATTTTTCATGTGCACATGAAAGATGTCGGCTGGTCGCCATTCCCCACGGAAGCTGGCGTTTTCGGTGGTCACCTGGATTTTGGCGACCGTCGCCGCTATTGGGATTTCCGTAGTCTCGGACGCGGGAATATCGAATTTGAGGAAATCATCCGGGGCCTCAACCGGATCCAATATGCCGGTCCTTTATCGGTGGAATGGGAAGACAGCGGAATGGACCGTGAACACGGTGCCGCGGAAGCCTGTGATTACGTACATAGTGTGGATTTCCCGTCATCGGACATTGCCTTTGACGCCGCTTTCGACCACTGATGCGCTAGATCAGCCTTTCGAGCAGCTTCTTGGTCAGCATGATGCCCTCCTCCTCGGTGTAGGTATCGCCTTCGTATTCTATATCGATATATCCGCGGTAGCCTGATTTTTTGACAATCGACATCATCCGCGCAAAATCGATGGTGGTTTCGTTGCCATCCTTGTCGAAGTGGTAGGATTTTGCACTTACGCCTTTCGCATAAGGCATCAGTTCGGCGATTCCTTTATACCGGTCATACTCTTTGGTCTCGCTGATCCGGAAATTGCCAAAATCCGGCAGGGTGCCGATATTGGGCATTTTAACCGATCTGATCACCTTGCTCAGCCAGGCGCCATCGGACGAATCGCCGCCGTGGTTTTCAACCAGGATGTTGATCCCTTTCGTTTGGCCGTATTCACACAAACGGGTGAGACCGAGGACCACATTGGCGGCATGCACCTCGGGTGTACCCTCCCCTCCGGCGTTCACGCGGATGGAATGACAACCCAGGAATTGTGCGGCGTCCACCCATTTTACATGATTTTTTGCGACATTAAAACGGCCTTCATCAGTCGGGTCGCCCAGATCACCCTCCCCATCGACCATGATCAGGAGGTTGGTCACCCCGTGATAATCGGTGATCCTTTTCAGTTCGGCCAGATATTTTTGATCGGTCACATAATCCTTAAAGAAAGTGCTCACATATTCCACCGCAGTAATGCCAAAATCACGCTTGGCCTTAACCGGAAATTCCAGGTTATCCAACATTTTCCCGCCAAGCGCGCGATGAAGGGACCATTCGGCAAGCGAAATTTTAAACCGGGGCCCCTTTGGGCCACAGGATGAAAGAAAACTGGGCGCCACGGCCATCCCGGCCGCGGCCATACCCGATTTTAGGACAAAATTTCTGCGGTTCAATTTTTAATTATTAGTATCGTAGCCTTTGGGAAACCCTCGTTACAGAAAGGCGGTCCCGGCTTTCGCCGGGATGACAATTCTCCGAGGGTCACTTCCCTCCGCATCACGATCTTAAAGTTTGCGTATCCAAACATTCCGGTACGACACCGGATTACCATGGTCCTGAAGAACGAGGGGCATATCCCCATGAGCTGCATATTTGGCCATCCCCGCATAGGTGGTGGCCCCCTTGAGCACATAATGATCCTGCACAAGCACACCGTTATGGAATACGGTGACGGTGGCCGGCTGGGTCAGGTTACCCGTGGAGGCGAATCGGGGTGCATGAAAAATGATGTCAAAGACCTGCCATTTTCCGGGTTTCCGGGAGGCGTTCACCAGCGGTGGCGACTGCTTATATACTGAGCCGGCCTGACCGTTGTAGTAGGTTTCATTATCATACGAATCCAGTACCTGAACCTCATAAAGCGTTTGGATATACACTCCGCTGTTGCCACGACCCTGACCTTCAGCGTCTTTTTCAACTTTTGCCGGGGTACGGAATTCCACGTGCAGCTGGCAATCACCAAATTTTTCTTTGGTCTTGATATCGCCGGTACCATTAACAGTCAGGGTACGGCAGCGGGTTTTCCACTTGGCGGGACCGGTTCGGTTCTCCCAGTTGGAAAGGTCTTTGGCCTTCCGGAACAAAATAATGGCATCCGATGGGGGTGCCTGACGACAGCCCGGTGTCACGATGGCGGGTTTGCGCGACCAGTCTTCGGTGTCTTTCGGATCCTGAGCCTGACTGAATGAGCAGACAATGAATCCGGATAAAAAGATAAGGATAAGCTTTTTCATGATATCTTGTTGATTTCCCAAGGTTTACGGTAAACCGGGACTAAAAAATAATTTGCACTGAGTTCATTAAAAGTTCCCGTTTCGGAATTCCAGTTAAGCGGCATTCCCGAACGGTAAGCGATATT
>JBBQOG010000369.1:0-3774 GCA_038330665.1 Bacteroidales bacterium | reverse complement strand
CTACTTCCCGCCGATCTGCATTTGTTTGACCCGGAAGGTTGGGGCCGACAGGCCGCGGTTAAAATCCAGATCATTGCCCATCATATCGATGTCTTTCAGGATATCAAATGCGTTACCTGCAATGGTGACGCCCTGAACCGGATGTTTGATCTCTCCGTTTTCAATCCAGAAACCGGTTGCACCACCGCTGAAGTTTCCGGTGACAGAATCGATCCCGTATCCGGTAACTTCCTTCAGCAATAACCCTTTATCGGTCGCCTTGATGATTTCTTCGGGGGAATTGGCACCTGCTTCGACATAAACGTTATGCGTTCCGATCCCCGGCAGGCTGGTAAATCCACCGCGGGAGGCATTACCCGTACTGGCGGAGCCGGCACGATGTGCCACAATTGTATTATAGATAAACCCCTTAACCACACCCTTTTCGATCAGAACCTGTTTTTGCGTTGGAACACCCTCTCCGTCGAATGGAGCACTACCCAAACCTTTGGTCCGGGTACCGTCGTCGACCAGGGTGAGCAATGGCGAAGCAAAGGGTTTATCCAGATAATCTTTCAGAAAACTGGCTCCCTGGGTAACTCGTTCACCATTCAGGGCACCAATAATACCGCCGAATATAGAGCCGGCGACTGAAGGATCAAAAATAATGCTTGCCCGCTGGGTCGGAATCATGACCGGATCAAGCAATTCCCAGGCTTTTTTTGCCGCTTTGGTTGCGATTTCATCTAACGGAAGAAGATCTGCAAAATACCTTCTCGAGCAATATTCCCCACCGGTATTTTTTTGTTCCTCTTTCTCGGCCACCACATTAACACCAATATTGACTCCCGATGATTTATAGGTTTTTGAAAGGCCGTTGGAATTGGCGATAAATACTTCACCCTCCCCCTCGCCATAGCCGGCACCGGAACTTTTAGTGATCCGGGGGTCCTTCATGGCCAGCTTTTCAATATCGATAGCCATCTGAATTTTTTTATCCATCGGAACTTTTGCGATTGCAGGATCATACATTCCCTCCACCTGCGTCAGTCCCTGGTTATCCGGTAACACATTATTTTCATCCGGAGTGGTAAGCCGGGCAAACTCAATCGCCCTTTTCAGCGAGTCCTCCAATGCCATGTCTGATAGATCATTGCAATGACTAAACCCCATTTTGCCATCCACAATCACACGAAATCCCACGCCGGCTGAGGAGGCTTCCTCTATCGTTTCAATTTCACCATCCTGCACCTGAATGGAAAGGTTGCGACCGGTTTCAAGATATACCTCCGCCGCACTGGCTCCAAGTTTTTTGGCTTTCGAAACCAGTGATTCTGTTAGTTTTATATAGTCCGTCATGTTGTTAATTCGTTAATTGTGAATTTTTAAGCCCTTGATCCCCCCACATTGATTCCCCGGATTCGTACAGTTGGCATTCCGGCATCCACTTCTGCATTCTGCCCTTTACCGCATATCCCCGGACCGAAATCCAGGTCATTACCCACGGCGTCGATACTGGAAATAACTCCCAGACAGGAGCCGATCAGTGTGGCACCTTTGATTGGCACCGTTTTCTTGCCATTTTCGATCATATAGGCTTCGCGGCAGGTGAAATTAAATACGCCGGTTACGGGATTAACACTTCCACCGCTCAGGCTCTGCACGTAGATTCCCTTTTTAGTGGATGAGAGGATATCCTCAGGATTACTCTCGCCTTTATCAATAAAGGTATTAGTCATCCTGGGAATAGGGATATAGGCGAATGATTCCCGGCGGCCATTGCCTGTCCGGTCCATGCCCAACTGTTTTGCACTCAACACATCACTCATGTAACCTTTGAGGATTCCGTTCTCTATCAATACATTCCGTTTAGCGGGAGTTCCCTCATCATCAAAATTGATGGTTCCACGGGCATTGGCAATTGTTCCGTCGTCGACCATGGTAAACACATCCGAGGCTACTTTCTGTCCGACCTTACCGGTGAAGGCGCCGATTTTTTTGGCGATGTTATCGGCCTCCAGCGGGTGCCCCACGGCTTCATGAACCAATACTCCGCCCCAGCCGTTCTGCATCACCACATCCATCATGCCGGCAGGCGCATCCTGTGCATCCAGCATCGCGATGGCTTCGCGTGCGGCTCTTTTTGCAACCTCTTCCGGGGTATACTGATCAAACATTTCGAATCCCATATGCTTGCTGAGACGTTCGCGCGACATATGCCGTGCCTTGCCATCATCACTCATGGTTTGAACAATAAAAAACATCATCGGCAGCTCATCCTGCAGGTAAATGCCTTCACTATTGGCGATAACCCTGCCCCGCACTTCATCATAATAATTAATCATCGCCATTTTGATCCGCTTATCGTAATCCATGGCTGCCTGATCGGCACGCTTCATGATCTCAATTCGCTTTTCATCGGCAATTTCACCCAAGGGTTGCCTCACCGTGATGAAAGAATCCAGTTTCTTGTCGGTAATGCTTACGGGAGCGGTAATCTTTCCATTCAGGGCCACAAAGGAGGCTACCTCGGCTGCCCGTAGCAACTTCTCCTCGGTAATTTCCTCGGTATAGGCATATCCTGTCTTATTTCCGGAAATAACCCTAACCCCTGCACCCTGACTAATCCCGTACAAACCACTCTTGAATTTTGACTCCTCCATGACAATTTGCCGCGAGGCGCGATTTTCGATATACACATCGGCAAAATCGCCACCTTTTTCCAAAGCTTTGGCTATTACCTTGTTCAGAACCGATTTGTCAATTGCCAATCCGGATCCGGATGGTGCTCCGGTGGAACAGGACGAAAGGAACTGAGAGAGCAAAGGTGAGGAAGCTGCTAGAACCATGCCACCTTTCATACTCATTTCCAGAAATTTACGACGTGGGATATCGTGTACAAAGTATGGATTTGTCATTTTTTAATAATCTTAATCGGATAAAGTTAATGAGAAATTGTGAACCACGAAACGACCGACACTAAATTGAAAATATGGATAAAAATTTCTTACATTTCGCATTACCTTTACCACATAAACCCGCACATAATGAAAAGGATATTAGTTGCAGAGGATAATAAACTGATTCTGGAAACCATTGCTCAGAGCTTGTCTAGGGAAGGGTACGAAATCATCAGGGCCAATGATGGAAGGGAGTGCATTGAATTACTGGAAAAAACTGAGGTCGATCTGATTATCACGGATCTCTATATGCCCTTTGTGAACGGCAACGAAGTTATATCCACCTTGCGAGAGGATTGGAAGCGAAACACTCCGGTGATGGTCCTGTCTGCCGCCGGATCCGAAGATATCGTAATCAAAGCTTTTGAACTGGGTGCGGACGATTTTATGGTAAAACCATTCAGCCTGGTTGAGCTCAATATCAGGGTGCGCAAACTTCTCGCACTTAAGCGATAGTCACCATAAACTCTATGATGAAATATCTGATTTTAACGATCTGCTTATTTTTTCATATCTCAGGCACTGAAGCCAATACTGCTATTATCGGAAACCCGCCGGCAATCCTCGCATCCGACACGGTTATTACTCAGGCAACCCGCAGCAACTCTCTGTTCCAAAGGATAATTGGGAAACAAAACCTCGAGGAACTCCGGCAATCCCTGTTGAATTTCGGGCAAAATAATATTCCGGTCAAGCTGCAACCTTTTTTTTCCCTTATAGTTGAAAAAACTTTCAATTACCCGATTATTCTCCTGTTCGTATTTCTAATCCTGATATTTATCCTGAACATATTAGTGGTGCTGCTCGTCCTGTATATCACCAATAAAAGCATAAA
>JBBQOG010000368.1:0-3784 GCA_038330665.1 Bacteroidales bacterium | reverse complement strand
CCTCGAAATGCCCGGCCGTGATCTCCTATATTGAAAAACATGAACCCCAGTTAACAGACAACCTTGTACCCATTCATATCCCGGCTTCCATCATGGCACGAATCATTCGGGAAAGGGAACCCGAAGAAGTTTATATCGTGCTGATAAACCCCTGTCTGGCCAGCCGTCTCGAACTGGGAACACCCGGCGATCCGGAATTTATTGATGCCCGGATTAATTTCCCCCAATTACGTGAATGGTTTGCCCTGGCTCACCTCTCCGAAAATTCGGTTGAATTCTCTGATTTTAATGCTCCCAATGGTTCCAGAGGCACCCTCTTTCCACTTTCATCCGGATTTTTGCAGGCTGCCGGAAACCAGGAAGATCTCCTCGGAAGTAACTTCCTTTCCACCGAAGGACGGGACAATATGCTTGAAGCGATTGAGGAATTTGCCACCTCGTATGATATCCGGAAACACCTGGATCTCTTTTATTGCGAGGGATGCATCATGGGACCGGGGATGTCATCAGGTGGCCATAAGTTCCGGCGCCGCACCCTGGTGACCGAATATGCCACGAAACGATTGGATGCCTGTGACCAGGAAGATTGGCAAAAAAATATCGATCAGTATCCCCTGTCATTCATCAGCCGGTCGTTTCAACCCGACAGTAAACGGCTCAACTTGCCTGACGAAACCGAAATCCAGGACATTCTCAAGCTGATCGGAACCTCCGGTGACCACGATACCACACGTGGTTGCCTGGCTTGCGGGTATAAGTCGTGCAGGGAATTTGCCATAGCCGTGTCATTGGGATTCGCCAAGGCAGAAATGTGCCACCTGTACGGAACGAAAAACAAACAGGAATATATCAAGTCGCTGCGTTCCTCAAATGAACAGCTCGCCAAAGCTCAGAAAGCCCTGCAGGAATCTGAAAAGCTTGCGCTGGAGGAAAAGAAACTGGCCCAGGAATATTCCGAAACCCTGACTTCAGTTCTCCAGAAAATCCCTTCCGGAGTCGTGATCGTCAATGAAAACCTGCGTATTATCCAGGCAAACAAAGAGTTTATTGAAATCCTGGGCGATGAAATTAAATCCATCGATGAGGTCATACCCGGACTCAAAGGTGCCGACCTGCGGACCCTTTTTCAGCCACAGATGCTAAATCTCTTTACATTCGTGCTCCAGAACAACCAGGAAGTCATGCACAAGGATATCACCATGGATGGAAGGCTGCTAAACCTGTCGGTTTTCCCGATTAAAAAGAGTTCCATTCTGGGTGCTGTTTTAAGAGATTTGTCGCTACCCGAAGTACAGAAAGAGGAAGTAATCAAAAAGGTTAATGAGGTGATTGACAAGAACCTGGAAATGGTTCAGAAGATTGGGTTCCTGCTTGGCGAAGGCGCCTCAGATACGGAGAGAATGCTGAATTCCATCATTAATTATTATCGCTCCAACGAAAAAAAATGAACCAGCCCCGGTTCCATATCGAAATCAATTGCCAGCAGAAATTCCAGGAAGGAGAGCGGATATGCGGCGATGTGTTTCTCAGTCAGAAGGTTTCTGAGGAAGGCCGGACAATTGTCGTCCTCAGCGATGGACTGGGTCACGGAGTCAAAGCAAACATGCTGGCTACGCTTACCGCCACAATGGCCATCAATTTCACCAAGGAACATAAGGATGTGGAAAAGATTGCCGAGATTATCATGAACACCCTGCCGGTGTGCTCCGACCGAAAAATATCCTATTCCACCTTTACCGTGGTGGATATCCAGGAGGATGGTCTGACACGGATCCTTGAATACGACAACCCGCATGCCCTCATCTTTCGCGGAAAGCAACAACTCGACCCGGAATGGAATTGCATCCTGATGACTTCTGAAAAAAATGCCGGGAAGGAAATTCTCACCTGCGCCTTTCATGCCCGCAAAGAGGACCGCATCGTGATCTGCACCGATGGTGTCGTGCAATCAGGCCTGGGATTTACAGCGTACCCCTTTGGGTGGGGAAGAGATAAACTGAGTGAACATGTGCGTGACCTGATTACTCGTGATCCCGACATTTCAGCCCGAAAATTATCGACCCGGATCATCAACACGGCGGGTCAGAACGACAAGTACCACTCGCAGGATGACACCAGCTGTGCTACACTCTATTTCCGCGAACCCAGAAAGTTGCTCATTTGTTCCGGGCCTCCCTATGAAAAGGATAAGGATGCTGAACTGGCCACACGGGTGAAGGAATTTACGGGCCGGAAAATTCTTTGCGGAGCCACAACGGCTGACATCATCTCCCGCGAATGGAACAAAAATATCGTCGATTCTTTTGAATTCACCGACCCTGATCTTCCGCCGGTTTCCTTTATGGACGGCGTAGACCTGATTACAGAAGGAATCCTCACCCTGGGCAAGGTCTCCGTGCTCTTGGATCAATACAATGAAAATCTGAAAGTGGGAAAAGGACCTGCAGATGAGATCATTAAAATGATTCTTCAATCGGACGAGGTCTGTTTTATCATCGGAACCCGCATCAATATCGCTCACCAGGACCCCAGCCTCCCTGTCGAACTGGAAATCCGTCGCACCGTGGTCAAACGGATTGCCAGAACCCTCGAAAAGAAATTCCTGCTGGAAATAAAAATCTCCTATATCTGATCCAGCGTCTCAGCCCTGTTTTGCCCCGGTGCAATTGAACATCCACTTATTTTCCCGGAACATTAACTTGCAGGCAAAAACGGCCTCCGACGATCCCTTTTCCATCTGGTCGCTATAACACAACAGTTGATACTGCCCTTCATTTAGTGCTGATGGCAATAAAACGCTTCCGGACCACTGGTTGCTCTTCAACGGAGTAAGTAGAGACGCATAATTATGCGTCTCATCCGGTACCCCCCCAATGTAAATCGTAGAGACGCATAATTATGCGTCTCTACAGATACTCTGCCAAAATCTCCTGTACCCCATCGGGCGAAACCCTGCCGTATGTCTTCTCCCCCACCATCACCACCGGGGCCAGTCCGCACGCTCCTACACAGCGAAGGCAATTCAATGAAAACTTCCCGTCTTTGGTTGTTTCCCCTACCTCCACTTTCAACTTGCGCTTAAATTCTTCGAGTACCTTTTCGGCACCACGAACGTAGCAGGCGGTTCCCATACAGATGGAAATCGGGTTCTGTCCTTTTGGGATCATACTGAAAAAGGAATAGAAGGTCACGACTCCGTACACTTTAGCCACGGGTAATTTCAATTCGCGGGCCACAATTTCCTGCACTTCTGCAGGCAGGTAGCCGAATATGCCTTGGGCCTTATGCAAAACATGAATGAGTTCAAAAGGATCGTTATGGAACGACCGGCAAACATCCACCAGTTCCTGGACCTGGTTATCGTGCAATTCAACTTTTATGCTGGACATGAGATTGGCTTTCTGTATTAGATTTTTGTTTTAGGGATCACCACTTTCACTTTACTACGATCAAAGTAATGTGTATGTAAGAGATGGTGCGACTTTTCACTCATGGGATGACCCAGAAATTTTGCATAGAGCTCGACAATGGCCGGGTTTTCATGGGATTTTCGGATTGGTTTGGATGAATCCTCCTGATAGATCGCCTTTTGGCGGGCCTTTATAATTCCCGATTTGCCATGATGTAGAGGCTGACCGCCGCCGCCGATGCAACCGCCCGGACACGCCATGATTTCGATGGCGTGGAAATTACAGGTTCCGGCTTTGATACTTTCAAGCAGCTCCCTGGCATTCCCCAATCCATGCGCAATCCCGATATTAATGGGTAGTCCATCAAAATCAAT
>JBBQOG010000367.1:0-3796 GCA_038330665.1 Bacteroidales bacterium | reverse complement strand
AACCGAGAGAATATGATCAAAAATATCGGCTTGGATTCGTTCGTAGGTTTCCCAGGCCTTTTCGGTCGTAAAACCATAAATCTCAATCGGTATACCCCGGTCGGTCGGCTGAAGCTGGCGCACCATGGTAGTCATCCCGTGCTGAATCTCAGGATGCTCTTTGAGATAATTCTCGAGATACTGCCTGAATACCCCCAGGTTGGTTAGGCGGATGCCATTGGCAACCGATTCCCCTTCATTTCCGCTTCTTTTGTTGAGCACCCCGAACTCGGCCCTTTTGGTCCTTACATATTCCGAAATAAGGTCGATCTTCTCCAGTCGGTCGAGCAGATCCTCCGAACAAATATGCACGGTTCCCATATCAATATTAACCGAACGCTTGATGCGGCGGCCATCGGATTCCTCCATTCCCCTCCAGTTCTGAACAGATTCCGAAACCAGTGAATAGGTGGGCATGGTGGTGATTGTTTTATCAAAGTTTTCCACTTTTACCGTATTCACGGTAATATCAAGCACCGTTCCATCTGCATTGCGTGAGGGGATGGTTACCCAATCCCCTATTCTGACCATCTTGTTTACGGACAACTGTATGGAGGCCATCAATCCCAGAAGGGTATCCCGAAATACGATCACCAGTACAGCCATAAAAGCTCCGAGGCCGGTAAAAAATCCTTTCACCTGAAAGTCAAACACAATGGAGAGAATCCATATGGCGGCGATCAGTATAACCAAAAAGTCGACAACCTGAACATATCCGCGAATCGGCACCCTGCCCGAAACATCCAAATGAGTGTAAATTTCCAACAGTGCAGACATCGCGGTTATGACGATTGATGCACCGATCCCAATCATGTATAGCGACGTCGCCTTCTGGGTAAAATTAATAAAGACCTTGATTACCTGGTCTGGTTCGGCGCCATCCACGAAATAAACCCCGTTAAAAATGTGGGGCAACATGTAATAAATCACCACCGCAGGGGCAAAATGTGCAATACGACGAAAAACACCCTTTTCCAGAAGGATATCATCATACGGATTTTCCGTCCGTATGACAATACGGGTCACAACCAGTTTTATGATGATCCGAAAAAACCGATCCACCACAAAACCAAGGATCAGAAGGACGGCCAGCAGGATGACAAGATGCAGAAATTGTCCAAAAGGGCCTATTAATCCCCAGGTATCCAGCCAGTCAGAAACATGCTTGAAAAAAAATTTTAGCGGGTCACCCATAAATGCAGTAAAGAATTGGTTTTTGCTTTGGCAAAAATACAATGTAATTTACCTTTACCACGGGTATTTACCAAAAAAGGACATTATGAAAAAGTTATTTTCGTTGTTATTGATGCTTACTGCACTGGGACTGCAGGCTCAGGTTAAATATGAGGACTACTTTACCGACAATACCCTGCGGTTTGATTACAATCGTTGCGGGAATGCTACCCTGGATCAGGTAAACTTCGAACAGATGAAACAGGAAGGCAAGTGGTCAGGGCCGCGCAACCATCTGATTGATCCATTTCCCTGGGGTGAATACCGTGTGGAGTTACGCGACAAGGCCACCAATAAGCTGATCTTTTCGCGGGGATATGCGGGCCTTTACAGCGAATGGCAATCCACGGCAGAAGCTAAAACCACTTCGCGCTGTTTTTATGAAACGGCACTGGTTCCCTTCCCGAAGAAGCCGGTTTTATTGCAACTCTTCAGTCGCGATCGGAAAACCAAACTGGTTAAAACATTTGAATACCAGATCGATCCAACCAATTATTTCATCAGCAAGGAAAATGGTCCTGCATACAAATCCTATATGGTTCATGATTCCGGAGATCCGGCAAAGAAGATTGATATTGTTTTTCTGCCGGATGGTTTCACCGCATCCGAGATGGACAAATTCCGGGAAGCCGTAAAAAGCTTTTCCAAAGGATTACTCGAAACCGCTCCTTTTGCCGCTTCTGAAGATAAGTTCAATAGCTGGCTGGTGGAAGCCCCATCACTCGAATCCGGTACCGATATTCCCGGAAAAGGGATCTATAAAAACACCCTCTTCAGCACCAGCTTCTATACTTTCGACAGCGAACGGTATAATATGACCTACGATATTAAAAAGGTAAGGGATGTGGCCGCCAATGTGCCCTATGATATTATCATCATCCTGGTTAATTCTGAAAAATATGGCGGAGGCGGAGTCTACAACTACTACGGTTGTTTTACTGCTTTCAACAAGCAGTCGATCGGTGTGTTCGTGCACGAATTCGGCCATACCTTTACCTGGCTTGCCGATGAGTATTACACGAGCGATGTAGCCTATCAGGATTATATTGATATGACCGTCGAACCAATCCAGCCCAACGTAACCAACCTGGTGGATTTCGGTAAGAAGTGGAAAAAAATGATCAAACCCGGGACACCGGTTCCGACCCCACGCACCGATGAATATCAGGGTGTTTTGGGTGCTTATGAAGGCGGTCTGTACAGCGCAAAGGGCATTTTTAGCCCGATGGCCAAATGCAAGATGAACTGGCTGGGTGATCCCTTCTGCCCCGTTTGTGTAAAGACCCTGAAGGATATGATTGATTATTACACCAATTAATCCAAATGAAATGGGGCTATGACAATTGATAAAAGGCAGAAGGCAAAAGGCAGAAGGCAAAAATTAGTAAAAAGATAAAAGAAGTAAAGAACAAAAATAAAGTAATAATCGCTACATTGCCAATTCATTATCAACTTATTACAAGCTCAACTTGATTCTTATTTCCTATCTCTTAGGACTAATTTTTGCCTTTTGCCTTCTGCCTTTTGCCTTTTGCCTTCTGCCTTCTGCCTTTTGCCTTTTTTTTCTCAGCCCCCTACCCATTATATAAACCGCTCCCGGTTCTGGAGACTGGTGAGTCCACCCAGCAAAGCAAGGACTATTCCCACAAAAAGGATGATCCGGTTATCCTGGACAATTGAGGACCAGGCATTTTCGCTCATACCGTCAGGTATCCCGAAAGGATTAAGGAAGATATTCCATTTGCTGTTTTGCAGTGCATCAATCAGTGCCGTAAAAAAGACGCCGATGATGATCACTACCACCCCGGTACCAATTCCATTCTTGATAAATGTGGATAACAGGAATGCCAGTGTACCCATGAAAAAGATCGGGAACATCAGATGCCAGGCCATATTAAACACTGGAAATGGAAACAGTGCCCAGGAGCAGAATAATGCCAACACGAGCAGGATCAGGAAAACGACGAAATAAATCAGGATCAGCCTCACTAGCCATACTTTATAACGATAATCAGGGATTCCGAAAAGAATTTCCAGAACCCGTGTATCTTCATCGTTTTGTATCCCGAAAACCGTGGGATAGAACACCAGGAGCAATCCCGGATACAAGAGCAAAAAATAAATGGTGGAGGTATCCACTTTGCCCTTTGAGAACAAGGTAATCAGGGTCACGCCCACAAAGAATACCAGTGACGCAATCAAGAACCAGAAAAATTTATTGGCGAAAATAATCTTCAGATTATATCGGACCATATTGAATATCCAGTTCCATATCAAAGCAACTCGGTTATTTTTCATATCAGATCGCTTTCTTCAACATCCATAAATAAGAATCTTCAAGCAACGGCTGTACCGGGATCGCATCCGGCGAAGGCTTTTCTTCGGCCAGCAGGCGAACACGAATATTCTGTCCGTCGCGCATATGGTGAACAATTTTGTACAATTCTGACAACCGGTCGAATTCCGCCAGGCTGACTTCAACCTGCCAAACGTGACCAACCGCGGTCAGGGACATGTCCTCAGG
>JBBQOG010000366.1:0-3805 GCA_038330665.1 Bacteroidales bacterium | reverse complement strand
GGCAGTCGGCAGGAGGCAGTCGGCAGAGGATTACCCTCGGAGAGTTGTCATATCGTCGGGGGACGGGGTGCCCTGGTGAGCATTTGTGGTATGGAACGGGGTCCCCTGGTGAGCATTTGTGGTATGGGACGGGGTGCCCTGGTGAGCATTTGTGGTATGGGACGGGGTCCCCGCTTTCGCGGGGATGACAACTCGCTGAGGGTAACGCACTAGCCTACTGCCAACTGCCAACTGCCAACTGCCTACTGCCTACTATTATACTGCTGCTCGTAATATGCCTGGTACTCCCCGCTGGTGATGCGGTTCATCCATTCCTCATTTTTGAGGTACCAGTCGACGGTTATTTCGAGGCCTTCGGCAAACTGCAGGCTGGGCTCCCAGCCGAGTTCCTTTTGTATTTTGGTGGCATCAATGGCATATCTCATGTCATGACCGGCACGGTCCTTCACATAGGTAATCAGCGAGGCCGAAGTGCCCGGCGTACGGTTCATCTTGCGGTCCATGATTTCACAAAGGGTATGGATGAGACTGATGTTGGTCCATTCGTTGAATCCGCCGATATTATAAGTATCCCCGATTTTCCCTTGATGAAATACCAGATCGATGGCCCGCGCATGATCCACTACATATAGCCAGTCGCGGATATTCTCGCCTTTACCGTAAACCGGTATCGGTTTCATGTTTTTTATATTGTTGATAGCCAATGGAATCAATTTCTCGGGAAATTGATTCTGACCATAATTGTTGGAGCAGTTGGTGATCACCACTGGCAATCCGTAGGTGTGGTGATAGGCCCTGACGAGGTGGTCGGAGCTGGCTTTTGAAGCGGAGTAGGGGCTCCGTGGATCGTATCCCGTGGACTCAACGAAGAAGCCTTCGGATCCGAGGGAACCATAAACTTCATCTGTGGAAATATGATAAAACCTTTTTCCTTCAAAATTCCCGTTCCAGGCTTTCCGGGCGGCATTCAGAAGGTTCACTGTTCCGATGATGTTTGTGGTGATGAAGGCCATGGGATCCGATATGGACCGGTCGACATGGCTCTCGGCTGCCAGATGGCATACCCCGGTGATGGGATATTTTTCAAACAGGGCATCAATGGCTTCGGCATCGCGGATATCGGCCCGGACAAAGGTGTAATTGGAGGCCTTATCCACATCGGTGAGGTTTTCAAGGTTTCCTGCGTAGGTCAGGACATCGAGATTGAGAATTTGATAATCAGGATACTTATTTACAAAAAGGCGGACCACATGCGATCCTATAAATCCGGCGCCACCGGTTATCAGTATGGTTTTTTTCATGGTTGTCAGTTATCGGGTGTCAGTTATCGGGTGTCAGTTATCGGTTGTCAGTTTATTCCCCTGAGTTTTTTCTCCCAGTTCCAGGCCGAGAGCAGAGTGTCTTCGAGCGAGGTGCCGGCTTTCCAGCCGAGCACTTCGTTGGCCTTGGTGGTATCGGCCCACACGGAGATAATATCCCCGGCACGGCGGCCGACAATCTTATAGTTCACCGGCACTCCGGTTACTTTTTCAAAAGTTTTTACCACTTCCAGTACCGACGTTCCACGACCGGTTCCCAGGTTAAAAAATTCGTAGCCGGTTTCATTTTTGCCTTCCAGCAGCCTGCCGATCGCTTTCACGTGTGCCTTTGCAAGGTCTGATACATTGATATAGTCGCGAATCGCCGACCCGTCGGGGGTCGGATAATCGTCACCAAAAACTTTAAGCTCGCTGCGAAGTCCGGCCGCGGTCTGGGTTACAAAAGGGATCAGGTTGCTTGGAACTCCCCTGGGCAGTTCACCGATGAGTGCGCTGGGATGAGCCCCGATCGGATTGAAATATCTGAGGGCAATCACCTTTAATCCGGGATTGGCTTTCACGGTATCACGAAGGATCTCCTCGCTGATCTGCTTGGTATTACCGTAGGGTGATTCGGCTTGCTGTACCGGTGCGTTTTCGGTGACCGGAAGCTCTTTAGGCTGGCCGTAAACCGTACAACTCGAGGAAAATACGATCGAGGGTACCTGATATTTATCCATACAACCGAGAATATTCATCAGGGATACCAGGTTGTTGCCGTAATATTTTAGCGGAAATTCGACCGATTCACCCACTGCCTTGTATGCAGCGAAATGTATGATGGCCTTGAGTTTTGGATATTTGACGAAGAATTTTTCCAGTAGTGAGTTGTCACAAAGATCGAACTGCTCGAATGCGGGTCTTACGCCGGTAATCTTTTCAATTCCATCGAGCGAATCCGCGGTGGAATTTGAAAGGTTGTCGACAATCACCACTTCATAGCCCTCGTTGATCAGTTCCACTGCAGTGTGTGATCCGATAAATCCGGTGCCGCCGGTTACAAGAATTAACTCTTTCATTCGCAAATAGTTTTATCGTTTCAATTTAGCTTTTCGTCAGTTTTTTAACCGAACCGTTGATTAATATATATTTTTCCTGACTCTCCGGGCAGATTGCTTCTCCACTGTCGGAGAACCGGAGTTTGTGCCCGTATTCACTGATCCATCCCGTTTGACGGGCGGGATTGCCCATGACCAGGGCGTATGCAGGCACACTTTTCGTGACGACTGCACCGGCACCGATCAGACAATATTCGCCCAGGGTAATTCCACAAACAATAGTGGCATTGGCGCCGATGGTGGCCCCCTTTTTTACGAGTGTGTTAACATACTGGTCCCGTCGGTTGACCTGGCTCCTCGGGTTCAGCACGTTGGTAAACACCATCGAGGGACCCAGAAATACATCGTCTTCACAGATCACGCCGGTATAAATCGAGACATTATTCTGCACTTTCACATTGTTGCCGAGAACCACCTCTGACGAGACCACCACATTTTGTCCGATATTGCAATGATCGCCGATCAGGCAACCCGTCATGATGTGCGTAAAATGCCAAATTTTAGTGCCTTTGCCGATTTTACAACCGGGGTCAATGAATGCGGATTCGTGTACGCTATAATCCATATTACTCCTATCCAAGTATTTTCAGTAAATGAGTACAGACCCAGTCGAGCTGTTCTTCTTCCATCTCGGTATGGATGGGCAGGGAAAGAACCGTTTTGCACAACTGTTCGGTAACGGGAAAATCGCCCTGATGATATCCGGCGAATTCAAAGGCTTTTTGAAGGCTCAGGGGCACGGGATAATAAACCATCGAAGGGATCCCTTGTTCTTTCAGGCGGCTTTGTACGGAATCTCTTAAATCAGAATCCAACTGAATGGTATACTGATGATAGACGTGTGTGCTTTGCGTCGATTTCTTAGGCGTAACGATACCGGGAACCGCACCGAGACGGTTGTCATAATAGGCAGCCACAATCCGTCGCCTGGCAATGAAATCATCCAGGTTCCTCAGGTTGACCCGCAGGATTGCTGCCTGCAGGGTATCGAGACGGGAATTAACCCCGATCAGTTCGTGGTAGTATTTTATTTTGGCCCCGTGGTTGGTGATCATCTCCAGGGTTTCCGCCAGTTGTGGATCCGTGGTCATCAGGGCTCCTCCATCCCCGTAACAGGCCAGCGGCTTGGTCGGAAAAAAGGAGGTGGTGCCGATATGGCCGATGGTTCCTGACATACGGGCCTGTCCGTCGGCACCGGTGCAAACCGATCCGAGCGACTGTGCATTGTCCTCGATGACATACAGGTTGTATTCACCTGCAATTTGCATGATCCGGTCCATATCAGCCGCTTGTCCGAAAAGATGAACCGGAATGATGGCCCTTGTTCTTGAGGTGATCACCTGGCGTATTTGTTCCGGGTCGATGTTAAAAGTGAATGGATCGACATCC
>JBBQOG010000365.1:0-3806 GCA_038330665.1 Bacteroidales bacterium | reverse complement strand
ACCTGAACTCACTTGAGATCACCGATACCATTCCCTGTGGAAACGGTCCGGAAAAGATGTTGTTATATGATCATTCATTGCTTGTGGTGAATTCAGGCGGGTGGGGGAACGACAGCACGATTACCGTGATCGATACCCGGACGGATAAGGTGTCGGCAACCTGGCAGGTTGGAATGAATCCGGCTGACCTTGTCCTGGATAAAAATGATCAGCTTTGGGTTCTGTGCAAGGGCAAAGTGGTTTGGAGTGCGAATTTCACCATTGATGAGGAAACCACATCATCCCTGACGGTACTTGATCCGAAAACGGGTAAATTGCTGAAAAATAATCCGATTGGAGCGGTTGGCGATTTTTTCTGGCCACAGCGGCTGAGTATAAACAAAAACCGCGATCATATATATTACCTCGAGGCCGGAGGGATCTATTCTCAAAATTCTTCCAACAGGGATGGCCCAAAACTCCTGGTATCTGCTTATCTCTATGGTTTCGGGGTAGATCCCGCTTCAGACCTGCTCTATGGCCTTTATGCACCCTCCTTCACCACCTCCGGATGGATGTTCCGGTATGCGACAGATGGAACCCGGATTGATTCTCTTGAGGTTGGAATAGGACCCAGCCAGATTGTTTTTAACTGAAAGGATGGCGTGACCTGGTGACCGTTAATATTGCTATTTTTGACAGCTTAAAAAGATCCGGGTCGCGCATGAAGAAGCTGCTTTTTTTATTATTGATATGCCTGGTTTCCTGGAGCGTTCAGGGACAGATCGAATATCCCGGATCTCCCTGGAGCATGAAATGGAAATTGAAGTCTTCCCCGGAAACCATCAGTTTTCCGGGAGTCACTAATGCGCAAGCCACAAAATACCTTTCGACTTTTCCCCCGGCGCTTAAAGCGATGGTTTTTGCTTATCCATTTGATACACTGATTAATGCGACCGAGCATGGAACCTGGGAAACCTTACCTGACGGATCAAGGATTTGGAGATTAAGTATTTACTCGAGAGATGCACAGTCGATAAACCTAATATTCGGTTCCTTCAGATTGCCAGCCGGAGCTGCCATGTACTTGTATACTCCCGGTTATGCAGATCTCAGGGGGAGCTTTACTTCTGAGAATCAAACAGCTACCGGTGTACTGGCCACGGTTCCTTTACCCGGTGACCGGATCACAGTGGAATTGGACGTCCCCGCCAATCCTGAATTTTTGCCAGTGCTCGAAATCGTCAAGGTATCCCATGATTTTAAGGGTTTTTTCAGTTCGCTCTTAAAGGAATCTTACAATGTGGATTGTAACGTCGACATCAATTGCCCTCCAGGTGATGCCTGGCAAACGGAAAAACGGGCCGTGGTTAAGTTTGTCAGGGGTGGAATCTGGCTCTGCTCAGGTTCACTCATCAATAACGCCCGCAATGACGGCCGGCCGCTTCTTTTAACAGCAAACCACACGATCGGCACCGCAACTCATGCCGAGCAATCGATTTTCTTTTTCAGATATGAGCGTCCGACCTGCGACAGCGGGAACGGCACGCTTCAATATTCCCTGTCGGGCTCGAAGTTGCTGGCTACCACTAGTAAACTAGACTTCAGTCTGGTCGAACTCAGCACGGTGCCGCCACAAAGTTACGATCCCTACTTTGCCGGATGGGATCGCAGAGTATTGCCCTATCTGGATACCGTTACCTGCATACATCATCCGAACGGAAGCCTCAAAAAGATATCGAAATCTTACCATCGGGTAGTTACCGGTGATTTTGGTGGTGGCTATGATTCCAATACACACTGGAAGATCAGTGCCTGGGACCTGGGTACCACCGAGCCGGGTTCTTCGGGTTCACCGCTATTCAATGCCGATCACCGGATCGTCGGCGATCTGACAGGAGGTGATGCCAGCTGCTCTTACAACTTTAACGACTATTTCGAGAAGTTTTCCGTCAGTTGGGATAAATACGCGGACTCATCCAATCAATTGAAATACTGGCTGGATCCTGAGCAATCCGGTGTTTTTGTGGTAAATGGATATGATCCGTATTCCGGAGGGAAACCCGTCGCAAACTTCAGCATTCGTCCACAGCAGATTCAGGTGGGTCGCAAGGTGTATTTTACGGATCTTTCCGCCGGCATGCCAACTTCCTGGCACTGGAGCTTCGAGAACGGAACCCCCGCTACATCTGATTTCAGTGAACCCAATGCCATAAAATTTGATCAACCGGGTAATTATCATGTAAGCTTGTTCGTCAGTAATGAAATGGGCTCGGATTCAGCGCAACAGACGATCACTGTGAGTGACTATCCGGCCTATTCAATCAGCGAAAACCGTGTGGTCCCTGACCGTCGCGTGGTATTAGCCGATAGGAGTACCGGCACACCTTTTATCACCTGGTCTGTTAACAGTGCTTTATCACCGGTAACCACCGATCGTACGTATGAATTCTCATTGATGAACATGGGGGATTACACCGTGAATGAGAGGGTCGAGTATCCCGGTTTTATCGACACATTGATCCATTACAACCAGATTCGCGTGCTGCCTGAGGTGATCGCCTACCATTCCTACTCCTTTAACAACCTGGCTCCAGACGAACATTCCGGATATGTTAAGACCGGAAGTCAGGGTTATCTTCCGGGTTCTAATAACCAGGGGGTGGTCGCATTTGCCGAAGAATTTCGAAATACTTCCGATACTGCTCTGATTATAAACGGGATCACGATTCCGGTTGAACTTATGTCGGCTTGGGCACGGAATTATTACCTGCCGATTGTTTTCTGGAATGCAAAACGTCAGGTCATTCTGCGGGATTCAGTCCTGATATCCGGGTTTAAGGAACAAAGCCGGTTTACCCACTGGCTCAGGAGTCCTGTGAATTTCGACACGTTAGTATATGCAGGCTTTGAGGTCCGATCCTGGGACCAGGGTACATTTGCAGCAAAAATGGCGACCGACCGGGGCCAGCGGGGCCAGAACACGATGTATGTCCTGAAAGGGACCTCCTGGCAGCCGATGAGCGAGTTTGACGGTACGCGCACCTCCATGGATCTTGCGCTTGAAATCTCAACTCCAAGCAACCCGTTTATCAATGAAATCAAGATCATTCCCAATTTTAATGATGGTGTTTTCACACTCGACCTGGGCAGGCTGGTGTTTAATCAGGTGAATATCGATGTTTATTCTATCACCGGGCAGAAATTGATTACTGCGATTACCAGGACTGAAAACCAGATTAGTTTCAGGATCAGTCCCCCGGTTTCAGGAGTTTACATTGTCAGGATGATCATTGATAAATACCAGTTTTCCACCAAAGTGGTTATACTGAAACAATGAGGATTATTTCTGGCTCTGGATGTATTGCTCCATAAAGGGTTTAACCTGATCATAAGAAATATCCTTGGCAATGATCCGGTGATCCGAATCCAACAGATATAGAATAGGGGTGGAAAATGCCTGGTATTCCTCGATCAGTTCCCTTAACCGGGTTGGGCAATTTACATTGATCCAGGTAAGCTGATGGTCAGCGATAAAATTTTTCCAGGCATCGATATCCAGCCGCGTATCAATCGCCACCACTTCCATACCCAGGTTTTTCAGGTCTTCATATTGTGCCTTGAATTTTGGCGCAACCTCCTTGCAAAAACTGCATTCCGGGCTCCAGAAAAAGAGCGCCACATATTTGGTTTTGACCTCCTCGAGTTTAAAAGGGTTGCCATGCATGTCAACGAGATCTTTCAGTTCCGGTGCCACCTTACCCAATAGCAGGGGTTTCATTTCCTTTACGCGGTATCGGATACCATTCAGGCTTGTCGTATCAATC
>JBBQOG010000364.1:0-3809 GCA_038330665.1 Bacteroidales bacterium | reverse complement strand
GTTCTATAGGTATATTAATCATACAGATCCTCCTTTTAAATACCGATGTTGTACCAGATTTTTTCTTTTTCCAAGATGGTAAGCTCCAAGGATTCCGGCGGTAATAAGAAGTGCGGCAAGCTCGACCCCAATAATATATTTTCCGTACAGGGCAATTCCAACTTCTCTGGGACCGATCTCCCCCCCCGGAAGATTGATGGTTTCAGAAGAAACGATTATTAATATTACTTCGGCCCCAAGCACGAGTGCTAAAATGGAAGGACCGATCCAAATCCGGGGACGCATCCACGTTTTTTCAAGCCTTTCCGATTCTTCTCCAAGATTTAGCATCATGGTCACGAAAACGAACAGAACCATAATTGCTCCCGCGTAAATTATAATTTCAAGAGCGGCAACAAACGCTGCACCGAGAATAAAAAATATCAGCGCAACGGATATCAGGGATATGATCATATAAAGTAAGGCGCTGAAGGCATTTTTTCGGGTTATGACCATCAGGCTGGAAAGAATCGCGATGACTGATGAGATATAAAACGTAGCTATCATGGCAATAAGGTTTTAAAATCTGTAGGCGGTTCTTCATTCATGGCTTCCCCTTTGCCTTTGCCTCCAATTGCCATTCCGGAAACCTTATAATAATTATATCCATGGTATTTACCCTGACCCGAGATGAGAAGATTCTCTTTTTCATAAACCATATTTTTTCGGTTATATTCACTCATCTCTACATCAGGGGTTAACTGGATGGCATAGGTAGGGCACGCATCCTCGCAATAGCCGCAAAATATACAACGGGAAAAGTTAATCCTGAAAAAATCCGGATACCTTCTCCCGGTCTCATCCTCCGTTGCCTGAAGGGAAATGCAATCAACCGGACAGGCCGCCGCACATAAATAACAGGCAACGCACCGTTCACCTCCATCAGGATCACGGCTAAGGATAATCCTGCCTCTATATCTTGGAGGCAAGGAAATCTTTTCTTCAGGATATTCAACAGTGACTTTCTTCCTGAACAAATGAATAAAGACAATCCATAAACTTCTTAAAATGCTAATCATAAGCTGGAAATTATATTTCCTATCTAATTCACACCCATTAAAATAATTGCCCCGGTAATGAGAATATTAAGGAGCGCAATTGGTAACAAAATCTTCCATCCATATCCCAGCAATTGGTCATAGCGCGGACGGGGCTGTGAGCCTCTGAGCAGGATAAAAATGGTGATAAAAAAGAAGGTCTTGATAAAGAACCATACTACCCCTGGTAAAAATGAAGGGCCAAGCCATCCACCAAAAAACAGGGTGGTTATCATGGAAGATATCAGAATAATTCCGAGATATTCGCCTACGAAAAACATTCCGAACTTCATCCCTGAGTATTCCGAGTGGTAACCTGCCACCAGTTCACTATCTGATTCGGGGATATCAAAGGGGAGCCGGTGAGTCTCCGCTAGGCCTGCAACGAAAAATATTACAAATCCGGCAAATTGCGGAATGACATTCCATAGCCCTCTTTGCGCCTCAACGATTTCCCTTAGATTAAATGAGTTGGCAAGCATAACAACCCCCATAAGCGACAATCCCATAAACACTTCATAGGTGATCATTTGGGAGGCACCTCTCATGGCGCCGAGCAATGAATATTTGTTATTTGATGACCAGCCTGCAAGCACTATGCTGTAGGCGCCAAGTGATGACATAGCCAGAAAAAACAGCAACCCCACGTTCAAATCTGCCACAATAATGGATGGGCCAAAAGGAATAACGGAAAAACTCATCAGAATGGTAAACATGGCTATTGTAGGGGCAACAATAAATATCACCCGGCTGGTAAACGGTGGGACCCAGTCTTCCTTGAAGAAAAGTTTCACCACATCTGCGAGAGGCTGTAAAAGCCCCAAAGGCCCAACCCTGTTTGGGCCCTGCCTGTCCTGAGCCCAGCCTAACAACCTGCGTTCATACCATATCAAGCCGGCTGCCAGAGACAAAACCACTATCAATACCCCTAAAACAATCCATATCCAGTTAACATTGACTTCCATAAATGTTATCTATTTAAACAAATCCTTTTTATCATTATCCTTCTCCCAAATACGCAGGCTTTGCCATGCTTCCAAATCAACAAATGGCATTGTCTCCAGTCCAACCGGTATTCCAACGCTATCCTTAGGAATTCCATCTAAATACCGTACTTGAATTTCTTTAGCGATTTCGTCTCCTACAGGTTTTATCCAGGTTGATTCGTCCCATCCCACTTTTTTGGCAGATTCCGGATTTATCCCAATGTATGGGAGAGGGGCAAGTTCCTTTATCCCACCCTCAACAACACTCAGTTCATCAGAGCCAAAAATGTGATAAAGCGGCAGTACTTTCCATTCCCCTTTTGGCTTGTTTCCCTTTTTTTTGCTATCGCTTAAATCCATCTTGTAATATTCTGCAACCGAATTCCCGGATTTCGTATTTTCCAGAATGCATAATTGAGGAATCTCCCTTCGAAGGTCTCCTCCAATTTCGATCTGGTATTTGTTGACAGCCTGGACTGAATTCCATCCCGGGCTCCAAAAAAACGGGGTTAATGGTGCAGAAGTGGTTTCGTGAAAGCCCTCCATGCTGAAACTCATCGGACTGTTTGGATCCTGTGGCGGGGTGGGCTCATGAACCGACTGGTTGGCGTGCATAGCAGTCCTTCCGCTGTAACGATGAGGTTCACGGGCAACTTTTTGGGCACCCTCTCTAAAATTTAAAGGAGTAATATTTTGGGTCAGGCCTTTAAAAATATCATAATCCTTCTCGATCGCTTCACTATAATCGAAAATATTTCTCAATGCGGACAGCGGGTTCGTGTTCACATTTTCAGACAGAACCTGCATCCATTCCCATCCGGAAAGAACTTCACCCTCCTTTACAAACACTTTGTAAAAACGCTGAACCCTTCCTTCATTGCTAACCAGATGCCCATCCGATTCATATATTGTTCCTGCTGGAAGGATGTAATCAGCCTTTCTTGTGGTGCTGTTCATCAGGCCGTCGATGGCAATTATATTTTTAAATGATTTTAGTAACTGGTCAATTTCCCTGACCGGTGCCGTTCGATAAAGATCATTTTCAAGTATCACCAGAGAGTCTTCATTCGATTCCCTGGTTCCAAGATCCGATAGCTTTTTCCCATCCATCAGCGTCAGGCCCAGAGAATTTGCCTCCTGGAAGGTAAGGCATATACCGGTTTTTTTACCCTTTTTTGTCAGGGCTTCGGATATATTGAAAGCTGCCTTGAGGATATTCCCATTTAGGCAGGATGTTCCCGAAATAATGACTGAATTCTCTGATTCCATCAGATTTTCAGCAATTGTCTTTGCCATTTGCAAATGCTCCTCGCTTAAATTTTCAGGAAGAGTATTTGCATTATCCATAAAATGGGCAATGGCAAAACCAAATGCGCCAATATTTTCAGGCTCTGTATGAAGATTAATCAGACTGAGTTCGTCAAGCTTTGTATCGGCTGGCGTAATATTAAAAAGCGGACCTTTTTCCTGTTGAAGGGCATCACGAACGGTTTTGTCATCCCAGCGGTTAATTCCCATCTTATCTGTTCGGTGCATGGGTTTTTTCCTTACCGACTGGCGGACTGCCAAAGCAAGCATTGGCGCAGTATTCGTGACATCTTCCCCAAGAATAAGGACACATTCTGTATTTTCTATATCCTTAAGAGCGTATTTTTCCACTGAAGATTTTTTCAGTATGTCCGCGGCAATATGATTCAGTTCATAATCAGTATCTGACATCCCAAGATAAAAATTGTCAGTGCCAACA
>JBBQOG010000363.1:0-3850 GCA_038330665.1 Bacteroidales bacterium | reverse complement strand
CTTGAAATCCGTATCTGTGGTACCGATGTAGGTAGTCCTGCCCCGGGGAATAGTAAATATCATGCGGCCATCGGGTACATCAAAATAGATCGAGTGCTTAACGGGTAGTTTCTCATGAGGCAATACCACATGGACGCCTTTGGTCAGGTGCAGTCGCTTGCTGGTAATGGAATCATTCATTTTACGGATGTGGTCGACCCACGGACCGCAGGCATTCACAATATACTTTGCCTTCAGATATAGCTGGCAGCCGGAGATATGGTCATGAGCAATGGCTCCGGAGATTTTTGCATCCGTATTCAGGAAAGACAGCACCTCGCAATAATTCATACAATACGCACCTTTCCGCTGAGCCGCCTTGATCAGTTCAATAGTCAGTCGCGCATCATCGGTGCGGTACTCCGAATAAAACCCCGATCCCAGCAGGGTGGATTCATTCAGGAGCGGTTCTATCGCCAGGGTTTCCTCCTTTGAAAGCATGTGGCGACGATCCTCCTTCCTGACATTCGCCAGTATGTCGTATACCTCCAGTCCGAACGAGGAAGAGAGCCTGCCGTAAGTTCCACCCTTGATGAGAGGCATCAGCATTTTTTCCGGAATCACCAGGTGAGGGGCATTTTTATGTACGATTGCCCGTTCGCGGCCCACTTCGCTTACGAGGGCAAACTCAAGCTGTTTCAGATACCGCAATCCGCCATGTACGAGTTTCGTGGATTTGCTGCTCGTGCCGGAGGCAAAATCATTTTTCTCAATCAGTGCGGTTTTCATCCCACGCGAGGCAGCATCGAGCGCGATGCCGGCACCGGTGATACCGCCTCCGATAATCAGCAGGTCCCAATGCTCCAATGTAAGCCTGCTTAATTTTTCTTTTCTGGCATTCATAATTGCGTTTGTTTTCCCGTTACCGGTTACTTGATTTAAACACTATTTCTCGGCCCAGCCCCGGGTTCTGCGCACCGCATCCTGCCATTTATGATAGAGGGTCTGACGTTTGTCGGAGTCCATCAGGGGAATAAATTCCCGGTCGATCCGGCGATCCTCCAAGATCACCCGGTAGTCCCACCATCCCAGATACATTCCTGCCAGGTAGGCGGCACCCATCGCGGTGGTTTCGACCACCTTCGGGCGTTCCACAGGAACATTGAGAATATCGGCCTGAAACTGCATGAGGTAGTCGTTCACCACAGCACCCCCATCCACTTTCAATGATTTAATCCGGATCCCTGAATCCTCAGCCATGGCTTCCAACACATCCCTTGTCTGATAGGCCATGGATTCGAGGGTAGCTTTTGCCAGATGTGCACCAGTCGTGTCGCGGGTGATACCGAAAATGGCTCCCCGTGCATACATATCCCAATAGGGTGCTCCGAGTCCGGCGAACGCCGGAACCACAAAGACATCCTCCGAACCCTCCGCTTCCCTTGCCATTTTCTCTGAATCTGCGGCGCTCTTCAGGATCTTCAACCCATCACGCAGCCATTGGATAGCCGATCCGGCTACAAAGACGCTTCCTTCGAGGGCATACTGAATATTTTCCCCGGTACTGCAGGCAAGGGTAGTAATCAGTCCGTTCCTCGACAGCACCTTGTTTTCTCCGGTATTCATCAGCATAAAGCAGCCGGTACCATAGGTATTTTTCACCATCCCTTCCTCCAGACAGGCTTGTCCGAAAAGAGCCGACTGCTGGTCACCGGCCACCCCGCAAATCGGGATTTGATGACCATTGTCGGTGAAATATCCGAATAATCCGGAAGAGGGTTTTACCGACGGAAGGATGGACCTTGGAATATTGAGCTTCTCCAGCAGCAAGGAATCCCATTCCAGTGTTGAAATATTAAAGAGCATGGTCCGTGAGGCATTGGTATAATCCGTCAGGTGGGCCTCGCCGCAAGTGAGTTTCCAAATCAGCCAGGAATCCACTGTACCGAATAGAAGCTCACCATTTTCGGCTCTTTTACGGGCACCTTCAATTTCATCCAGCATCCAGCTGATCTTTGTTGCTGAAAAATAGGAGTCGATCACCAGTCCGGTATTTTCCCGAACATAATCCTCCAATCCCATGGCTTTAAGCTTTTCACACAGCGGAGCCGTCCTTTTATCCTGCCATACGATTGCATTGCAGATTGCCTTTCCAGACTTTTTTTCCCAGATAATGGTGGTTTCCCGTTGATTGGTGATCCCGATCCCGGCCACCTGACCAAAATCAATTCCCGCCTCATCAAGAACATCCCGGATGGTCGTCCATTGTGTGGTCCAGATTTCTTCGGGATCATGTTCCACCCAACCCGGTTTGGGATAGATCTGCCGGAATTCCTTCTGGGAAATCCCACGGATGGTTCCTTTGGAATCAATCAACAAGGTACGTGAGCTGGTGGTTCCCTGATCCAGCGCCAGAATAAATTTTTCTTCCATATAAGCTCCTTGGCTTTAGTAACGGATTGATATTTTTACAGATAGCCGAACCCGGCTATACTGGAATGCGATCTTCCTTAAGTTGTCTGACAACGGCAGCTGCAACAACAGCAATTATTACCACGCTATAAGCCCAAAAGGCCAGATGTATCTTTTGTTTGGTGATCACATCATATACCAGCGCTCCGTATACTCCGCCAAGAATCGGTCCCACCACGGGTATCCAGCTGTATGCCCAGTCGGATTTCCCTTTTCCGGCAATGGGCAAAAGAAAATGTGCAATGCGCGGACCCAGGTCACGTGCGGGGTTGATGGCATAACCGGTCGTCCCACCCAGTGAAACACCGATGGCAATGATCAGAAATCCCACAATCAAAGGATTGAGCCCTTCGGTAAATTTATTGGCTCCGATAAATAACAGGCCGGTTATCAGGACAAATGTGCCAATGATTTCGCAAAGCAGGTTGGCCCATTTCGAACGGATTGCAGGGCCTGTGCAAAAGACGCCAAGCTTGATGGCCTGGCTGTTCGTATTTTTCCAATGCGGCAGATAATGGAGCCATACGATACCCCCACCCAATAAACCGCCCATCATCTGGCCCAGGATATAAGAGGGGACGTCTGACCACGGGAAAGCTCCCTGAGCAGCAAACGCAAGGGTTACTGCCGGGTTTAAGTGCGCACCGCTGAAGGTCCCCACACCATAGATAGCAAGCGCAACCCCGAGTCCCCACCCGACTGTAATGACAATCCATCCCGAATTTTCCGACTTGGTCCCTTTGAGAATCACTCCGGCAACCACTCCATCGCCGAAAAGTACAAGAATAGCCGTTCCAATTAGTTCCGCTAAAAATGGTGACATAAGTTTAGATTTAAATCCTCTTAAAAATAAGAAGAAGCCCCGGATAATAAAAGTAATCCGTAAGTTTGTAGATTGAGAAAAAACCAAGCCCTTCAGGATCCATATCAAGCCCTTTTCGGTTAGGAGCATAAAAAAAACATGAGCTTTAAAAATTTCTTACAAAACACTGTCCGGCAAATATTTCCGTCACTTAGCGACCATAAAGACAAGGACTATGTTTTCTCCCGGTCTGTCGATTCTTTTTTACTGGAAACCCGGAATATTTTTCGGTTTATCGGCAGATTCTTCAAAGAGCTCGTTCAACGACCCTTCGAATTCCGCGAGTTTATCCGCCAATGCTATGCAGTGGGGGTTAAATCCCTCTTATTGATAAGCGTAACAGGGTTTGTGATTGGTATCGTATTCACCAAACAATCCCGTCCGCCACTTGTTTCTTTCGGAGCCGCATCCTGGCTTCCCTCCCTGATTGGTATCGCATTTATCAGGGCCATCGGACCTTTGGTTACTGCACTGATCGCAGCAGGGAAAGTCGGATCGGCCATTGGTGCAGAACTGGGATCTATGAAAGTGACAGAA
>JBBQOG010000362.1:0-3852 GCA_038330665.1 Bacteroidales bacterium | reverse complement strand
CAGACTTCGCGGGTAACCTCTTCGGTGTATCCTTTTTCCTGGCAATTCTGAAAAAACTTATTCACGATCCGCTGAAACTCATCCTTCGACCGGTATTTTCCGCTCATGGCGCGACGGAGGACGTCGGCATCGCCCAGGTCGAGACCGGCAAAATGGTGACAAACCTTGAGCACATCCTCCTGATACACCATGACTCCATAGGTTTCCTTCAGCTGTTCCTCCATAACCGGGTGCAGGTAAGTGAATTGGCCCGGATTATTAAAGCGGTAGATATACTCGCGCATCATTCCGGAGCTGGAAACGCCGGGACGGATGATGGAGCTGGCGGCGACCAGGGTGAGATAATCGCTGCATTTCAGTTTCTTCAGCAACCCTCGCATGGCAGGGCTTTCGATATAGAAGCATCCGTTGGTTTCCCCGACTTTCAGCAGTTTTTGTACCCGGTCGTCTTTCTTGAATTTCTCCACCTGATGGATATCGATGCTGACCCCGCGGTTTTCACGGATAATCTCCACGGCTTCATGAATATGCCCGATGCCGCGCTGGCTGAGGATATCCAGCTTTTCGAACCCGATATCCTCGGCGACGTACATATCCCACTGGGTGGTAGGAAACCCTTTCGGGGGCATATCCAGTGCAGTGAAGTAGGTGATTGGCTCTTCGGAGATCAGCACGCCGCCGGCATGGATGCTCCGCAGGTTCGGATAGTCAGTCATTCTCAGTCCGATATCCCGGATATGGTCGATCATCTCCGTTTTATTGAGCGGGTTCTGCGGATCCTCGATCAGCCGGTCGATTTCGGCCTTTGGCAGGCCATATACCTTGCCCAGCTCCCGGATGATGGATTTGCCGCGGAAGGTGGACATGGTCCCGAGAAGGGCCGTATGCAGATATCCATATCGCTTGAAAATATAATCCTGCACTTCATCACGGTCTTTCCACGAGTAATCGATATCGAAATCAGGGGGACTGGTGCGGCGCGGGTTGATAAAACGTTCGAAGTAAAGGTCGAGGTCGATGGGGTCAACATCTGTGATTTTCAGGCAGTAGGCGACAACTGAATTTGCTCCGGACCCCCGGCCCACGTGGTGGAATCCGCGCGACATCGAGTAGCGGATGATATCCCAGGTGATCAGGAAATAGGCAGAGAAACCCAGACGGGCAATGATTTCAAGTTCTTTGTGCACCCGTTGAATGGCTTCGGCATTATTTTTTCCGTACCGGTGCCTGACGCCATCCATGGCCAACTTGGTGAGCAGATGAAAATCATCGCGTGTGCTGGTGGTAAAGGTTTGTTTGTTCTTGACGGTGGTGAAATCAAATTCCGCCTCACATTGCGAAGTAAGCTGGATGGTATTCTGAATGATCCGAGGATAGTCGTACAGGGCGGCCTTAAGCTCATGGATGGGCCAGAATCGCTCGCCCGGATCGGCAGTCTGGTTTCCGTTCAGCTTGGACAGCAAGGTATTATGGTCTATTGCCCGAAGGTTTCGATGAAGTTGATATCCGGAGGTATCGGCAAAGGTTACCGGATGCATGAGGACGACCTTCGACTGGTTGGACTTGAATTCGGAACTGATCAGCCTGCGGGTTTCGCGCATTCGGATGCCCACCCACTCATTATCGCGGAGCCGTGTTTTGGGGTAGGCCGCGAGCGGGTAAACAATGAAGCAGTTATCCATATTTTCGGGCCGTTCGGGCAGGGGAGTTCCGGAAATATTATGTCGCGACAGCAGATCGTTCAGCTCGCGCATTCCCTCGCGGTTTCGGGCAATTCCGACATACAGGAGCTGATCCTCCACGCGGAATTCGATCCCCGTAATCGGTTTGATTCCTGCTTTCCGGCAGGCCTTTACAAAATCGGGCACACCCGTGGAGTTGTTGATATCGGTTAAAGCAAGGGCGGTAACCCCGGTTTTCAGGGCTCCCTCTACCAGATCGTCGATCGGGAGCGTTCCATAACGGAGGCTGAAGTAGGAATGGCAGTTCAGGAACATAGGAAGTGACGAGTGACGAGTGACCAGTGAATGGAATCCGTGACACGTGACACGAGACGCGTGATCAAGAACCGTAGAGACGTATATTTGCGTCTATTCAATGATGGGTAATAGTGCATGATTAAATTATAAACAACTATTCGGTTATAATATAAACATATATCCGATAGGGTGTGTGGGGGACGCCGGAGATTTATCATTTGAAGGGGCGGATTTCTTTTGTAACATTGTGAACCAATAGATGTCAAACTGCTGACGATAAAGTGACATGAACAGCAAAGACAAGCAGTACAAAGAGATTATCGAAGAGAACCAGGGCCGGATTCGTTCGGTGTGCCGGTATTATGCCGGGGCCACGGATGATTCGGAGGATCTTTATCAGGAGATACTGATTAATATTTGGAGAGGGCTGGAGAAATTCCGGGGAGATTCACAATTGTCGACCTGGGTTTACCGCATTGCGGTTAACACGGCACTTTCCTTTGTCAATAAGAAGAATAAGTATCTCAATTTCAATACTTATCTGGATGAAGGAAAGGCCGCTGAACTGGTGGGCGAGGATAGGGATGCCTCGCTTGTACATGAAAAGCAGCTGGACCTGATGTCTGATCTGATCAATCAATTGTCTGTGGTGGACAAGATTATTATGTCGCTTGTTCTGGAAGATCTTAGTACCAAAGAGATTGCGGAAATTGTGGGTATTACGGAGAGTAATGTTCGGGTGAAAATTCACCGGGTTAAAGAGGAGCTTCGTAAAAAAGTGAAAGGAGAGCAGTATGACATTTGACGACAAAAAAATCAACCAGGAGGAGCTGGTTAACCTGGATCAGGTGATGGATTCACTTAGGCGGCTGGATTTACGAAACAAGCGGCTGATGAGGGGAATGTACATCCTTTATTTGGTATTTGCGGTGATATACACCGGATTGCTGATCGTAAACCCGGATCCGGAACTGACCCTGAACAACCGTCTGCAGGGAGTCATGTATGTGCTGATATTCGGCATGTCGGCGCTCTATTTCCGGTATCATTTTTTAAAGAACAAAAGAGTTGACTATTCCGCCCCGGTTCTTGAAATGCTTCATGAGGCCCGGAACCGGCATAAGTTATGGACTCCCGGCACGGTGAGATTTATTGTAGCGCTGGTTGGAATGACCGACATTGTGGTGACCTGGGCCATTCTCGAAGATCATTTTTTAAAAGATTATTCTCTGATTGTAAGGATATTAGTTGTTCAGGCGATTTATTTTTTGATGATGGGGATCTCTTTCCTGATCGGATATTTCTCGTGGAAGAGGAAATCGAGGCCGCTGGTAAGGAATCTGACCAGGATCATTGAGGAATTGACGCACGAATAAACATCGTAGAGACGGATTATTATGCGTCTCTACAGGCCCCTGCGACCCCAATCGCCCTCTTCACCGCATCACTCCCGTACCGCATCCGCAATTTGTCCATCGCCAGATACAGGTTTACCGATTCGGGTGTGTCCTCGAACAGGTTGAGCTGCTGCGTGCCATGAACCAGTTCGCTGAAGCGGACGCCGATGAGCCGGACCAGCATTCTTCGGGTATACAGTCGTTTGAATAGCTCCTGCACAATGGGGATCAGCACATGGTCGAAGCTGGTGTAGGGGATGCGTTTCTGCAGGGTATGGGTATCGAAGTTGGCATACCGGATTTTTACGGTAACGCAGGCGGTGAGTTTTTCCTGTTTGCGCAGTTCGAAGGCGATCTTTTCGATCATCGTGATCATCTTGCGGTTGAGATCCTGCACATCTGTGGTGTCCTGCTCGTACGTGCTCTCGGAGCTGATGCTTTTCTGTTCCCAGTAAGGCTCCACGGGGGTGGGGTCG
>JBBQOG010000361.1:0-3873 GCA_038330665.1 Bacteroidales bacterium | reverse complement strand
GATCCAGGGGCCTCCAGGTATGAGGCAAGTGTAAACCCACACCGCATCACCTGCCGCCTGCCGCTCCCTGAAAAAGTCTGCATTTTTCTGGTACTCCTGAACCTGCGGACACCAGCAATCCACTACTCCGGCGAGACTAACCGTCATCGTGGCTTCGAGAACTTTCAGGTCGGGTTTCATGGATTTCAGAAACGCAACGGTGGATTTGTAACGGTCCACATATTCATCTGTGGGCTCGTCAAAAACACCCTGAACCCACCTCGAATCCCATAGATTTTTTGCCATCAGGGCCATGATGGGTTCAGCCATGGAGCGGATGATGGTCCGGCCCTCATCAGAAACGGCCGGGATCTCTTTTTCATCGTCAGCGGGCACACTAACCAGAAAGGCATCGGATTCCCAATTCCGCCGCCTGGCAAAAGGGGCTCCCTGAATGGTGGTCAATCCTTCAGAAAGAAAGATGTCGATATAGCGGTCCAGGCGTTCTTCGTAAAATTCAGCCACGGTTCCATCAGGATTAAAACGGAAGAAATCACTCCAGATAAACCAGAACGTGTTCTGTCGGCCACGTGCCATCAGGTGGGCATACTTCCGGAGCATTCCCCAGAAAGGCTCCGACCACATTTCAACTCCGTGATCTTTGCATATATTTCCGATATTGAGCCAGTTAACATAATTCAGATGGGCCTGGTTCACCGGCGGAATCACAATGGGGTACACGTTGACCGTTAGCTCCAGTTTCTTCACCAACCCCTTGGAACTGATGTGAATGGTAAATTCCTGCTTGCCAGTGGGGAAATCTTTTCCGATGGGAATTTCCATCCGCAGGGCCTGAACCGGTCTGCCGGGAATGTAACCGGTTTGCACGGGTTCAAGTGCCTCATAAATACGGAAGGGTGCCCTGCGGATGACAAAGGGATTGGTTTGCCCGGTGAATTTCTCGGTCCGGCTATCGAGACCAGTATTCTCGGTCACCGGAACATCGATCATAAAATACCAATTGCTGTAAAATTTATCCAGGATACCCTTTGCGGTCAGAGCAAAGCGTATAGCCTCGCCCGGAATTACATCTGTCATAAGGATGGTGATCCCCGCCGTACTCCCTTTGCAAACATCCAACGTATAAGATGTGACAGCTTTGTCAATTTTTGAGTCCGTATATATGGGGGCGAGTTCATCATAAAGACTTACCCGAAACCCTTCGGCACCTTCCGGCCTGGTGAATCCCATGGCGAAGCACAGGACCAGCACGGTGAGTATGGTCTTTGATTTCATGGCCTACTGTTTTTCAGTCGTCTCATGTACTTTTTCGCCCCCGGTCCAGGTTTGCATGACGATCACTTTCGGGACATTTATCGCCTGAATCTTCATAATATCATTATTCAGAATCACAAAATCAGCCATTTTCCCGGGTTCGATGCTACCTCGTTCTTTTTCTTCGAAACACGATTTTGCCGCCCAGATGGTCATCGCCTTCAGGGCTTCCTCCCGGGTTAAGGCGTTGTCCATCATCCATCCCCCGTCCGGAAATCCGGATTGATCCATCCGGGCAAATGCCGCATAAAATCCGAACAGAGGATTGATACGCTCCACCGGAAAATCGGATCCGTTCGGAATCCAGCCATTTTGTTCCATCAATTGCCTGTATGCATAGGCACCTTTTATACGAACGGGGCCCACACGGTCCTCGGCCCAGTACATATCCGAGGTGGCATGGGTGGTCTGTACCGAGGGGATGATACTGAATTCGCCAAAAAGATTAAAATCGTCCGGAGCGATGATCTGTGCGTGCTCAATCCGCCAGCGCCGGTCGTTCGGGGTTTTAAGTATGTTTTTATAAATGGTTAGCATCAGTCGGTTGGCGCTATCTCCTATGCAATGGGTTTCAACCTGATATCCGGCATCATAGCATTTCTGGCAAATATCGGTGAGATAGTCAGTTTCATTTACTTGCAACCCTGATTTTTCAGGAGCATCCGAATAAGGCTCAAGCATCAGGGCCCCGCGTGAGCCCAGGGCGCCATCGGCATATAATTTAACTGAGCGGACGTTCAGGTGGTCGGTCTTATAGATTCCTTTTGCTACGAATGCTTCAAAATTTTGTTTGGTGGGCGACAGCATGGCAAAGACCCGCATTTTTAACCGGCCATCCTGCTGAAGTTTGTCCATGAGCCTTACGGAACCGGTCGATAAGCCGGCGTCGGCGACACTGGTGAGACCAACTGCAAAACAATTCTTCTGGGCCTGCAACAGAGCCTCCGTTTCTTCAGCTTCCGACATTTCCGGTATCAGACGCGAAACCAGGTCCATGGCATTATCCACTAAAACTCCGGTAATACGACCATTTTCCCTGATGATTTCACCTCCCTTAACGGTCGTTTTCTCAGAGATACCAGCCAACTTCAGCGCAGCGGTGTTAACCATTGCCGCATGTCCGTCGATCCGGGTGAGGTAAACAGGTTGGTCCGGAAATAGCTTGTCGAGTTCAGCACGGTCCGGAAATTTTTTGACCGCCCAGTCGTTTTGATCCCATCCCCGTCCCTGCGCCCATGCGGAAGGGTTTATCTTCTGATTTTCAACCAGTCGGCCGCATACCTCAGCGAAGCTGGTGGTTCCGGTCAGGTCTGCCTTTCGAAGATTTCCCGCATAACCATCAAAATGACAATGCGCATCGTAAAACCCCGGGTATACCGGTTTGCCGCCAAGGTCAAAAACTTGGTCAGAATGATATTTCGTTTCAATATCCTGGTCGGAACCTACCGCCAGGAACTTGCCCCCGCTCACTGCAAAACTCTCTGCAATCTGAAAATTGCTGTCGACCGAGTATACGACAGCGTTTTTAACGATGAAATCTACATTTTCCCGTCTTTGGCAGGATTCATTGATAAGAGAGGAGAGGATCAGCGACATAAAGATCAGTTTTTTCATTTTCAAGGAATAACTAGTTGTTAACAAATATAGAAAAATCGAGGCTCGCATCATTTTTTCAGCACAGATGCGTTAATTTTACATCATTTCGCCAAAACTTACCAATGAACAAGAAAATTTTACCACTTCCAAAGGGGTTGAGCCGATTGAGCCTTATTCCTGTGCTGATGGTCCTTGTGATGAGCAGTTGTAATTACATTGTACCGAATAAACCTCCGTATGTGGAAAAAATTCAGCCGGCCGATAATGCGGAATTTACTATCGGACAGATTGTTAATTTCAAAGTGAACGCTTATGACGTGGATGGTTCCATCTCCATGGTAGTGTTCAAAACGCCGGATGGTGCTGAGTTTGTGGATAATTCTGAGCCCTACGAATTTGCCTGGTCAACCGCCGGTCTAACTATGGGTACCTACCGGGTGGAGATTAAGGCCATTGACAATAAGGATGAACCATATATTATTAAGGTACCGGTTTCCCTGCTGGGAAACCTAACTGCATTTGCCGGAAAGGATACCCTCTTTACCGATTCCCGGACCAGCTATGTGCTGGAAGCCATTCTGCCTTCAAACAGCCAGGGTACCTGGACAATTATTTCGGGAACAGGAGGTCAGATTTCAGACCTTCATGATCCGCATGCATTACTGTCAGGTCAATCCTGCCAAACATATATTCTTCGCTGGACACTAACCAATTCCTTTAGTACCGTCACGGATGAAGTTTCCATCGGATTCAATTACCTGCCCAGTAAGGCTGTCGCCGGTGTGGACCAATGGATCACCGATGGCCGGGCGACCACTGCCCTGACTGCAGTTATACCGGCAGACGGATCCGGCCTCTGGAAAATTATTTCCGGGGGTACCGGTGCGTTCTCCGATGCTACACGTCCGGATGCAGCCTTTACCGGCGTTCAGTGCGCAACTTACCAATTGGTTTGGACGGTAT
>JBBQOG010000360.1:0-3875 GCA_038330665.1 Bacteroidales bacterium | reverse complement strand
TCACCCCTTCACATTATCTCCTGGATTTAATATATAATCCCGAAGTCACTAAATTTCTTGAGATGGGGATCCTGGCAGGAGCACGCATCATGAATGGGAAGACCATGCTGTTTGAGCAGGCCGAAGGTTCCTGGAAAATTTGGAACGATCCTTCCAGGTGAAGACTAAAACCAATTGGTAAACGGAGGTTTCGGTTCCGCGTGAAACCGCGGGGAGTCATATTCCACGGCAGAGAGAAAAAGCCCCTGTGCGGGAACTGACATGCCGGCTTGCGACCGGTCAAACGCAAGTAAAATCCGTTCCATTTCTTTCGGTTCCGATTTGCCCTTACCAATTTCAACCAACGTACCCACGATAGCCCGGACCATGTTCCTGAGAAACCGGTCGGAGCGGATGCGGAAAATCAATAATCCCAAATGTTCCTCCCAGGAGGCTTCGGATATTTCGCAAATATTGGTTTTAACGTCCGTATGTAATTTACTAAAACTTGTAAAATCCTTCTTGCCAATAAGATAACGACAGGCAGAATTCATTTTATCACAGTCCAGGGGTATGGGCAAAAACCATGAAAAATCGGCAAGAAACGGTGATTTTACCGGTGAAATTAAATAATGATAGGTTCTGGAAATTGCCTGAAAACGGGCATGAAAATCCATTTCAACCGGTACCATGCGATCAATCCGTATCTGACCGGAAAGATAACGGTTCAACCTGGTTGTCAGAAAATTGCAATCTGCTACCTGATTGACCACTTCGAAATGCGCCACAAAATGAGAGGCGTGCACTCCCGCATCGGTACGACCACAGCCGACTACATTGATCTTTTCACCTGTCAGTATGGAAATGGCTTTATTTAAGGTCTCCTGAACCGTTGGGGCACCGGGCTGTATCTGCCAGCCATGAAAAGAGGTCCCATTGAACGCAAGCTCAATAAAATACCTGAATCCAGTGGTTTTGTCGCTTAACATACGTTAACAAAAATATCAAAAAATTAATAGTGCTTTCCGCTAATTTCGGCCCGTAATTAATGTGCCAAAAAATATGAATTCAATTGACATCCGGCTAATTAACGAAAAAATCCAACAGGAGAGTGGATTTGTCGAAATGATCACCATGGAGATGAATAAGGTGATTGTAGGTCAGAAACATCTGATCGACAGCCTATTGATCGGACTGCTTTCCAACGGACACCTTCTGCTGGAAGGGGTTCCGGGGTTGGCAAAAACGCTGGCAATCAGAACTCTGGCGAGCACCATCGACGCAGGTTTTTCCCGCATTCAATTCACTCCCGACCTGTTGCCTGCCGATCTGATTGGGACGTTGGTATATAGCCAGAAGAGTGAAGATTTCCTGGTCAGGAAAGGTCCTGTTTTCAGCAATTTCATTCTGGCTGATGAGATCAACCGGGCACCGGCAAAAGTACAGAGCGCCCTGCTGGAAGCTATGCAGGAACGGCAGGTCACCATTGGTACCCACAGTTACGAGTTACCCAAACCGTTCCTGGTCCTGGCCACTCAGAACCCCATCGAACAGGAAGGGACCTATCCGCTTCCGGAGGCCCAGGTCGACCGGTTCATGCTGAAGGTAGTGATTGGATATCCGGACAAGGAAGAAGAGACCCTGATCATGCGTCAGAACCTGGCGAAGGATTTCCCGCAAGCCAACCAGGTTTTATCCACAGAAGCCATTCTTCGGGCCCGTGAGGTGGTCAAGGAAGTATATATGGATGAGAAAATTGAGAAATACATTGTCGACATTGTTTTTGCCACTCGTGAACCGGCCAATTATAAATTACCGGATTACAAACGATATATTTCATTTGGGGGCAGCCCAAGAGCCAGCATTTCACTTGCCTATGCTTCAAAGGCTTATGCATTTATCAAGCGCCGGGGATATGTGGTTCCTGAAGATGTTCGGGCAGTTTGCCACGATGTTTTAAGACATCGCATCGGACTCACCTATGAAGCGGAAGCCGATGACGTATTGAGCGACACCATTATAACAGGTATTTTAAACCAGGTTGAAGTTCCCTGATATCAATCAGTTAGTCATCCATGATTGCATCAGAATTAATCAGTAAGGTCAGGAAGATTGAGATAAAGACACGGAGTCTGTCGCAGCAGGTTTTTGCCGGGCAGTACCACAGCGCCTTTAAAGGACAGGGTATGACCTTCAGTGAAGTCCGGGAATATCAGTACGGTGATTCGATACGGAGCATTGACTGGAATGTGACCGCCCGCTTTAACAAGCCCTACATTAAAGTGTTTGATGAGGAGCGTGAGCTTACCGTTATGCTGCTGGTGGATGTTTCTGGTTCCAATGAGTTTGGTACCCGTGATCGTCTGAAAAGGGAGCTGATGATCGAACTAGCAGCAGTATTGGCCTTTTCAGCTATCGAAAACAATGATAAAATCGGTGTCATTTTCTTTTCGGATCGGGTCGAAAAATTCATCCCACCAAAAAAAGGAAAGAAGCACATATTACGTATCATTCTTGAACTCCTTGAATTTAAGCCGGTAAGCAAAGGAACAAACCTATCGGAAGCACTCCGTTTTCTAACCCACGCCATCAAGAAAAAGTCCACTGTATTTGTCATTTCGGATTTCATGCTGAAATCACCTGATGACCTGGGTCCCCTAAAGGACGGGTTGCGGATCGCAAACCGGAAACATGACCTGATTGCCTTACAGACGACTGATCCCGGGGAGCGCCGGTTACCGGATATCGGAGTCGTGCGGATGCTGGATCCTGAAACACAGGAAACTGGCTGGATTGACACCTCAAGCAGCAAGGTCCGTGCTTATTACGATAATTGGTGGAATCAGATACAAACCGACCTGGAAGCTGTTTTCCGGTCGGGCGGCATCGATTATATCAGTCTGCTGACTTCGCAGGATTATGTGAACCCATTGATCCAGTTATTTAAAAAAAGAGGTCGGAGATGAAAAGCAGATATTACCTCATCCTCCTGATTATGTTTGCCTTACCTTCTTTTGGACAGGAGATTAAGGTAAATGCAAAACTTGACTCCACGCGGATTCTTATCGGAGACCAAATCAATTTATGGTTCAGTTTGGAACATCCCGAAGGTATGAAAGTTACCTTTCCGGATATCGGGGACACCCTGCCGGGCAAAATAGAAGTATTATCCGGCTCCAGACCCGACACCATAAGCAAAACAAACCGGGTGTGGAAGATCCGCCAAAGGCTATTGGTCACCTCTTTTGATACCGGGTTTTATGTCATCCCACCGTTCACTTTCCGCTATAACGACAATAAGGACAGCATTCAGACTGAGCCGCTTGGTTTGGAGGTTATCGGGATGCCGGTGGACACGACCAAGGGGATCACGGACATCAAATTACCTTATCCGCTGAAGGTCACTTTTTCTGAAATCCTTCCTTATATTATTGTCGGATTGTTGCTGGCCGCCATTATTATTCTTTATTTCAGATATTTAAGAAAGAGAAAGCAAGGGGTGGAAATGGAAGAGAAGCCAGCCCTGCCGCAGATTCCAGCTCATCTTATCGCCTTGGAACAATTAGATGAACTGGTCAGGGAAAAACTTTGGCAGCAGGGGAAAATAAAGCTGTATTACAGCAGGCTGACTGATATTATCCGGCAATATATTGAAAACAGGTTCCGCATTCCTGCCATGGAAAGCACCACTGAAGAAATTATCCGGGGTTTTACACTGAATGGTTCCGTAAAAGCAGGTATACTGGTTGAGCTTAAAGCCTTGCTTGAACTTGCCGACCTGGTAAAGTTTGCAAAACTGCAGCCGGCAGCAGAAGAACATGAGTCCAGTCAGCAATCAGCATACGATTTTATTCTGAGAACCAAGCCTGTGGTGAATCTCCGGAAACCGGTTGAAG
>JBBQOG010000359.1:0-3877 GCA_038330665.1 Bacteroidales bacterium | reverse complement strand
GAGCCTCCGGCTCTACCCCTTTAAAGGTTATGGGGTGTATCTCATCCTGGGTAAAGTCGTGGAGGAATTCGGATTTGCCTCTATCGAAGTAGAGAAAATGGCCAAATTGCCGGTCCGGAACCTCGACGATAAAGGCGCCCTGCCGGAGCTCAGGGTCCAACAAGGGTATAATCCGTTTGAACAACATGGTATATGAATATTTTATTGGGAATATTGAGGAAACAGATTATATTCACGTCTGCGACGAATAATATCTTCCATTTAAACAAGGTAAATTTCGGTTTAGAGATCGTATGGATTTTTTTAAGGATTTAAAACGTAAAGACCATAAACCCGGTTTCGGTGCCCTTGATATATTCAAGTATATTGGCCCTGGACTGCTGGTTACAGTCGGATTCATCGATCCGGGAAACTGGGCATCCAACCTCGCAGCAGGGGCAGGATACGGATATTCACTGCTCTGGATGGTTACCCTATCCACCTTAATGCTCATCATCCTGCAGCACAACGTTGCCCACCTCGGAATCGCAACCGGTCTCTGCCTTTCTGAAGCAGCCACCACCTACCTGAAACCTATCTATTCAAAGGCAATCCTCGGATCGGCCATGCTCGCCTCCATCTCAACCTCGCTCGCTGAAATTCTCGGAGGTGCCATCGCCCTGAATATGCTTTTCCATATACCGATCAGAGCCGGGGCTCTCATTGTGGTCGCCTTTGTCATCATCATGCTCCTGTCGAACTCCTACCGACTGATCGAAAAATGGATTATTGCCTTTGTTTCCATCATCGGACTCTCCTTTATTTACGAGTTGAGTCTGGTGAGTATCGACTGGGGCGAAGCAACCATGGCATGGATTACCCCGTCATTTCCAAAAGGTTCCATGGTCATCATCATGAGTGTACTCGGTGCAGTGGTGATGCCACACAACCTTTTCCTACATTCGGAAGTGATCCAGAGCCGGCAATGGAACCTGAAAAACGACAAGGTAATTAAGAAACAACTTGATTTCGAGCTTTTTGACACCTTATTCTCTATGATCGTCGGATGGGCCATCAACAGTGCTATGATCCTTCTGGCCGCCGCCACATTCTTCAAAACCCAAACACCGGTGACCGAGCTGGAACAGGCTCACAGCATCCTTGAACCGCTCCTCGGAAGCCAGGCGGCGGTGATCTTTGCAGTGGCACTTCTTTTTGCCGGGATTGCCTCAACCATCACTTCAGGAATGGCAGCAGGCTCAATCTTTGCCGGTATTTATAAGGAACCTTATGATATCAAGGACAACCATTCACGACTGGGGATTATTATTTCCCTGATCATCGCAACAGTGATTATATTCCTGATATCCAATCCGTTCAAGGGCCTCATCTTCTCCCAGATGTTGTTGAGTATTCAATTGCCATTTACTATTTTCCTCCAGGTTTATCTTACTTCCTCCGAAAAGGTGATGGGAAAGTATAAAAACAAACCCCTTACCCGATTTACCCTTTATGCAGTTGGAGCGATCGTTACCATGCTGAACGTGGGATTGCTCATCAGCCTCCTTTTCTGAGGCTTTCCCCTCCATCAAATTTTGGCTAACCTGTTCTGAAACATTGGAACTTGTTTGAATATTACTATTTTTATCTGGCTAACAGGCAAAATTTAACAGCATGTCAATAAAAGGAACGCTAACGGAAGTCAATCTTCTTAAGGCTTTTGCAGGTGAATCACAAGCGAGAAACAGGTATTCGTATTTCGCGAAAAAAGCCCAGAAGGAGGGATTTGAACAAATTGCAGCCTATTTTTTGGAAACCGCCGACAATGAACTCTCACACGCCAAACAGTTCTTTAAGTTTCTTGAGGGCGGACCTGTGGAAATAACCGCCACCTATCCCGCAGGTGCGATCGGAACCACTCTCGAAAATCTCCAGGCTTCGGCAATGGGTGAGCAGGAAGAATGGAAATTCCTCTACCCGGAATTTGAACGTGTCGCCCGTGAAGAAGGCTTCAAAGAGATCGCCAATATCTTTAAACTGATTGCCAAAATTGAAGCTGAACATGAACTGCGCTTTCTTAAACTGATGAAAAACCTGGAATCAGGGCGGGTTTTTGAACGTGAAGTGAAAGTCCGTTGGAAATGCCGGAAATGCGGATACGTTCATGAAGGCAACAAGGCACTGGAAAACTGTCCGGCTTGTAATCATCCTAAAAGTTATTTCGAACTCAAGGAATCTAACTATTAATGAAAATCCTCCTGACCGGTGCTACCGGATATATCGGAAGACGATTGTTGCCTGCTCTACTAGAGAACGGACATGAGGTGATCTGCTGTGTGCGGGCCGGAAACCGGTTTCTGGAAGATTTCAAGCATCCTAATCTGAGTAACATTGAGGTCGATTTTCTTATGGCGGAAGATATATCCAGACTCCCTCTGGATATTGATGCGGCTTATTTCCTCATGCATTCGATGAATGTATCTACCAAGAATTTCGAAAACCTGGAAAAATGTATTGCAATCAATTTCGTGCAATATGTGAACAATACCCATGCCAGCCAGATTATCTATCTAAGCGGTCTGGTTCCCTCTTCCGGCGAACTCTCCTCACACCTGAGGTCACGATGGGAAGTCGAAAAGATACTTCTACTCAGCAAAGTTCCGGCCACCATACTTCGGGCAGGGATTGTGGTCGGTTCCGGAAGCGCTTCTTTTGAGATCATCCGCGACCTGACCGAAAAACTTCCCTTCATGATCGCGCCGTCATGGCTGAATAACAGCTGTCAGCCAATAGCTATCCGTAATGTGATCCAATACCTTTTCGGTATTCTCGGAAACGCTGCCTGTTTGGGCAAAACTTATGACATTGGCGGTCCTGAAGTTCTCACCTATAAGGAAATGATTTTGGATTATGCCAAGGTCAGAGGCCTTCGCAGGCATATTTTAACTGTTCCTTTTGTAAGCGCCAAATTATCTTCATACTGGCTGTTTTTTATCACTACCACCTCCTATAAACTGGCTGCGAACCTGGTAGAAAGCATGAAAGCAGATCTGATCTGCAGGGATAACGATCTTCAGGTTCTGCTGGAAATTGAGCCAATTGTTTACGAACAGGCCATTTTTATGGCATTTGCCAAGATTGAGCAGAACCTGGTATTGTCGAGCTGGAAAGATGCGTTGAATGATTCCGGATTATATAAAAGAATGACCGGATTTATTGAGGTTCCCAAGTTTGGCACCTTCCTGAACAAACAAATTGTGGGGATCGGCCCGGAATATAAGAATGCCTTGAACAATATATGGTCGCTTGGCGGAGAAACCGGGTGGTTTTATGCCAATTGGATCTGGAAAATACGGGGCAGCATTGACCGGCTGGCAGGCGGCGTGGGTTTGCGAAGGGGCAGAACGCATCCCTGGCAAATACACTCGGGTGACGCACTCGATTTTTGGAGGGTACTCATCGCCGATCGCCAAAGCCGGCGTTTACTGCTGTTTGCCGAGATGAAAGTCCCCGGTGAAGCCTGGATTGAATTCAGCATACAGGAAGGCAAAAACGGATTCGAACTGCACCAGACCGCAACTTTCAGGCCGAGTGGAATTTCAGGAAGAATCTACTGGTATCTGCTATATCCGATCCATTCCCTGATCTTCATTAACATGGCTAAACGAATTGGCCTGAAGGAAAATACTATGTTATGATTGGATCCGGGAAACTCATGATAAAGGAAGCTCCGAATCCCGGAGAACTTTCCACCGTAATGTTCCCGCCTGAGAGCTGAACAAATTTCTTGGTGAGAGATAATCCCAGTCCCGTACCTTCATACTGCCTTTTCATGCCTTCGCTCACCTGCTTGAAATCTTCAAATATGACATGGAAAAACTTTTCAGGTATGCCTATC
>JBBQOG010000358.1:0-3889 GCA_038330665.1 Bacteroidales bacterium | reverse complement strand
CTCGAACCCTCACGCCTTTCGGCACCAGATCCTAAGTCTGGCTCGTCTACCAATTTCGACACACCCGCAAAAGTGGGGCAAAGATAGTGTTTTTTTAAAAACGACCGAAATCTGTTTGATTAGTCTGACTATCTGCGAAGTTCAAAATTCTGACCCAGGTATACTCGCCGCACTTGTTCATCCTGAGAAAGTTCTTCGGCGGTTCCCGATTTTAGAATGCTTCCCTCAAAGAGCAGGTAGGCGCGGTCGGTGATGGTCAGTGTTTCATGAACATTATGGTCCGTAATGATGACGCCGATATTTTTCTTTTTCAGTTGCGAAACGATGGCCTGTATGTCTTCCACGGCGATCGGGTCTACTCCGGCGAAGGGTTCATCCAGAAGGATAAACTGGGGTTTCAGCGCGAGGGCACGCGCGATTTCCGTACGCCGCCGCTCACCGCCGCTCAGCTGAATGCCTTTATTCTTGCGTAATTTATCCAGGCCGAATTCGTTGATCAGGCCTTCGGCCCGGTCAATTTGTTCCGCTCTTGGAATTTTAGTCATTTCCAGCACCGAAAATATATTATCCTCCACGGTCATGTTGCGGAAAATCGATGGTTCCTGAGCGAGGTATCCGATCCCGCTCCGGGCCCTTTTATAAACCGGTTCGTGGGTAATATCCTGGTTGTCCAGGAAAATCTGGCCGCTGTTCGGCCGGATGAGTCCGACGATCATGTAAAACGTGGTAGTTTTCCCGGCACCGTTTGGTCCGAGTAACCCAACAATTTCACCTTGTTCCACTTCAACCGACACCTGGTTGACGACGGTGCGCTGACGGTATTTTTTGACCAGGTTTTGGGTAAATAATTTCATACGCGTTTATATAATTCCTTCGCGGAGAATATCATGTATATGTATTACGCCCAGGTAGTCCCCTTCTTTCACAACCAATAGCTGTGTGATACTGTTGGTTCGCATGATTTCCAGGGCTTGGACGGCGAGTTCACCGGGAAGAATTTGTTTAGGGTTCGCCGACATGATGTCACCGGCGGTCAGCGGTCGGAGGTCCTCAAATTTTTCCATCATCCGACGCAGGTCCCCATCGGTTATAACCCCTGAAATCCGGTCTGAATCATCCATCACGGCAGTGGCGCCAAGCCTTTTTGAAGAGATTTCAACGATCACCTTTTTTATCGGATCCGTGGTTCTGACGAGTGGGCGGGAGTTTTTTGAGTATAAGTCAGATACCGTTATATGAAGTCTTTTCCCCAACAATCCTCCCGGATGGAGTCGGGCAAAATCCTTGCGGGTAAACTCATTTCCCTTTTGTAAAACCATGGCCAGGGCATCGCCCATGGCCAGCTGCACCGCGGTACTGGTGGTGGGTGCCAGGTTATCCGGACAGGCCTCACGGGCGAAAGGCAAGCGAACAGTGATCGCGGCCTGAGCCTCGAGGTAGGAGCCCTCATCCGAAACAAAAGCCAGTATGGTATTCCCCATATCCCGTATCAACGGCACAAGGGTTTTCAGTTCGCTCGTATTTCCAGATTTTGAAATGAATAATACCAGGTCATCCCGACCGATCATGCCCAGGTCGCCATGAATGGCATCCGTGGCATGAAGAAAAACAGAGGGGGTGCCAACCGAGTTTAGTGTGGAGGAAATTTTCTGGGCGATATGTGCGCTTTTGCCGACTCCCGTCAGGATCAATCGGCCCTGTGAAGCATATATCTTTTCCACCAGCTGAAAAAAGGAGTCCCCGATTTGATCTGAAATGTCGATAATTGCTTGGCCCTCAATTATTAAAGTCTGCCTGGCAATGGATAATATTTCGGACTGCGCAATCATGATAACTTTTAATCGTTTGAATTTTGAATAGGAATATTTAGTAAATTTAATTTACAAAAGTAGCAATAAGAAAAATTACCCGGGAAGGAAGTTTAAGAACCGGTTTCGGAAACATTAACGTAGATTTGATCTAATTATTGGAAGATGGCAGCAGACACTGAAAAGTTACACGCGATATTAAAAACCCATTTCGGATTTGATACATTTAAGGATAATCAGGAGGCGGTGATGAGTAATGTCCTTTCCGGACATGACTCATTTGTCCTGATGCCCACCGGTGGTGGGAAATCACTTTGTTATCAATTACCGGCGATGGTTATGAAGGGTACGGCAATAGTAATTTCCCCCCTGATAGCACTCATGAAGAACCAGGTGGATGCCATGCGGGCGTTCAGCATGGAAGACGGGATTGCACATTTTTTAAATTCTTCGCTGACCAAGGTTCAGATTAACCGGGTACTCGAAGATGTAAAGAGTCATAAGACCAAGCTGCTATATGTGGCCCCTGAATCGCTCAACAAGTTGGATTACACTGAGTTTCTTGCTGGTGAAACCATTTCATTCTATGCCATAGATGAGGCACACTGCATTTCAGAATGGGGGCATGACTTCCGGCCTGAATACAGGAGGATCCGACCCATCATCGAACAGATTGGCCGGGCGCCGATCATGGCACTTACCGCTACGGCCACTCCAAAGGTTCAGAATGATATTCAGAAAAACCTGGGAATACTGGATGCACAGTCGTGTAAATCCTCAATTAACCGGCCGAATCTCTATTACGAGGTGCGTCAGAAGATCGATCCAGAGAAGCAAATCATCAAGTTTATCAAGGAGAATGCAGGCAAATCCGGAATTATTTATTGCCTGAGCCGCAAACAGGTTGAAGATCTGGCCGAAACCCTGGTGGTGAACGGCATCAAGGCATTGCCCTACCATGCCGGTTTGGATGGAGTGACACGAGCCGGTAACCAGGATAAATTCCTGATGGAAGAGGTGGATGTTATTGTGGCCACCATTGCTTTTGGAATGGGTATTGATAAGCCCGATGTGCGTTATGTGCTTCATTATGACATCCCTAAAAGCCTTGAGGGCTATTATCAGGAAACCGGTCGATCGGGTAGGGATGGAGGAGAGGGAATGTGCGTCACCTTTTATAGTTATAAAGACATACAGAAACTCGAGAAATTCATGCAGGGAAAACCGGTTGCCGAGCAGGAAATCGGGCGCCAGTTGCTCCATGAAACCTCTTCATATGCGGAATCTTCTATCTGTCGCAGGAGGCAATTGCTCCACTATTTCGGGGAGGAATATGATAAAGATAATTGTGAAAACTGTGATAATTGCCTGAATCCCAAGACACAGATCGAAGGAAGGGATTTTGTGGCGCTGGCTCTGGATGCCGTTTTGGAAGTTCGCGAAAAATTTAAACCCGAGCATGTAGCCAAGGTATTAACAGGACAAGTAAATTCGGCCATTCGTACCTACAAGCATCATCACCTGGAAATTTTCGGACAGGGTAAGGATAAGGATGAACGTTTTTGGGTGGCGGTCTTGAGACAAGCGCTTATTGCACAGATGCTTGAGAAGGATATTGATAATTATGGAACACTTAGAATAACCGACATAGGAAGAGAATTCCTTGAAAACCCTGAATCGTTTATGCTGACAGAGGACCAGAACTACGACGAATCGGACGAACAAAAGGCCCCGCGCGGCGGTGGCTCAGGGGCTGTGGACCCGGAACTGTTCAGTTTGTTGAAAGACCTCAGAAAAACTATTGCTAAAAAGCACAATCTGCCGCCATTTGTGATCTTCCAGGATCCCTCATTGGAGGATATGGCCATCTATTATCCGATAAAGATTGAGGAATTGGCCAACATGACCGGCGTGGGGCTGGGGAAAGCGCAGCGATATGGCAAAGAGTTTGTGGACCTGATCCGGAAATTTGTGGACGAGAAGGAGATTCTTCGTCCCCAGGATCTGGTGGTGCGATCTATCGTAAATAAATCGAGTTTAAAGGTATCTGTGATCCAGAGTATCGACCGGAAAGTCCCACT
>JBBQOG010000357.1:0-3904 GCA_038330665.1 Bacteroidales bacterium | reverse complement strand
GTTTATAGATCTGCCCGATTCCGAGTCCTTCGCTGATTTCTTTCCATACTCCTCCCTTATCGGTGGTATAATAGATCCCGCCGTCGTTACCAATATAGATACGGTTATTGGCCGGGTTGTAAGCAATAGCGTGCTGGTCGGCATGCACCTCATTGGTACGGTCGCCCCACCAGTGCGAGGTAATCTGCCAGGTTTTTCCACTGTCGATGGATTTCCAGACGTTCACTCCACCAACATAAATGGTTTGTGCATTAGTCGGATCCGCAAGCATATATAGGTCATACCAGGCCTGACTCTTGGTATCCCCGCCATCATATTCATAGCCAAGAATGTTGGGGGAAGTGGATTGAGTGGTAAAAGTCTGGCCAAAATCCCGCGAAAGGAAACATCCCTGAAACTGCGAAGCACCCCCAACCAGATAAACCAGGCTGTCGTTGGCAGCCGATACCCCGATGACCAACCGGCCACCACTGGGATATCCTGCTGAATTGTCCACACGTGTCCAGGTATCGCCAGCATTCACCGTACGGTAGAAACCGGTATTGGATTCCGCATAGGCTATGGTTGCACTACCCGGTCTGAATTTGATGTCCTTGTATTCGGAATTGTCGGCTGAAGTTTTTACCCAGTTGACTCCTCCGTCGACCGATTTAAAGATGCCACCGATAGCAGCTGCTAAAATAAATCTTTGATTATTAATCGGATGTGCAAACATGCCTACCGTTACGTTACCCATTCCGGTATTGGTTTGCAACCAGGTGAGCCCGCCATCCAGGCTGCGGAATACGCCCATTCCGGATGAGTTGCCCCCGTCGCGGTCACCGGTGCCAATCAGGATCTGGTTCGGCATTTCCTTGTTCACCAGGATGGCCGAAACCCCAAGTGTTGGCATCTTATCGGTGAATGACGCCCATGTTTTTCCACTGTCGTGGGTAAACCACAATCCGCCTTTCGGGGCCCCAATGTATACCGTTGCCGTGTCGGTCGGGTGGAAGGCGATGGCGTTTATACGACCGACCCCGTTGTATCCACCAAAATCGGTGCGGGTTTTAGGACCAAGCTCCTGCCAAACCGCCTGGCCTGTTTTAAAGCTGCCGTCGACCGGATGATTCTGAACATATTTGTTGTATTCCTTATAAACCTGATCCGTTTCCGGAAAGGTTCCGTCGGGGTTCACCCTGAATTGCCAGTAATATTCCCAACGCTTGAATGGTTTATATCCAACCCCCCGTGTGATTTCACGACCTTCCCAATACGTATAAAAGGCCTCACGGGTTTCGAAAAAATTGCCGTTCGGATCCTGCATCATGCTGATCCAGTAAGGGAAATTGGCATAATCCTTCACTGCGGCGGAGCCGTTGTTTTGGGACTTAACTGACACACCTGCAAGGGTTAGAACCAGCACCAGGATAAGGGCTGAAAACTTGTTTTTCATGACGGAAATATAAAATGATCGTTGAATTATCAAGAGTTGCAAGTTTAAAAAATATTGTGAATAAACGAATGACAAAAAGCATTCGCAGCGGGGATTGAAACCCGGGACGGGTTTTTAGGGAGCCTTTGAGTGGTAACCTTAGACCGGTATTGAGATGTTAAATGTGCTGCCTTTACCGGGTTGACTTTCCACCCCGATTTGGCCACCGAGTTTCTCGACGAATTCTTTGCAAAGGATCAAACCGAGACCGGTACCTTTTTCCTTGTCGGTTCCCAGTCGGGTGTAGTTGGTTTCTATCTTGAAAAGCTTCCCCGTTTCTTCATCGGTCATACCCATGCCGGTATCCGAAACGGATATTCTGGCCTGGCCATCCCGTACATCAGCATTTACTTTGATGGTGCCATTCCGGGGCGTGAATTTTATTGCATTGGAGATCAGGTTTCTCAAACAGGTGCTGATCATATTTTCGTCGGCCATTATCATCAGTCCCTCATCAATCGTTGCACTTAAATCCAGATTTTTTTTGTCTGCATCCACTTTAAAATGCAGGAGAATCGACTGAACCAAATGGGTTAAATCGATCAGTTTAGGATCGAACGCATTGTTCCCTTGTTGTGAGATCGCCCATTTCAGGAGATTTTCCAATAACTCGTATGTCATCAGCGCCGATGAGTTGATCGTATCCACATATTTCTCCATCGTGCCTTTATCGAGTTTGCCGGATTGATCTTTCAAAATCTGGCTCAACCCTAAAATGTTATTGAACGGATTTTTCAGATCATGCGCAATGATGGAAAAGAATTTATCTTTTGTGGCGTTGAGTTCACGCAACCGGGCTTCGCTTACCCGAAGTCCCTCTTCTGCCCGTTTACGCTCAATCACGTTGGCCACCTGATTCCCGATGGAATCCAGAAAATGCAGATGGTTTTCATTATAGCAATTTTCATTTTCGTAATTCTGAAGAACCAAAATCCCGATCACCCTTTCAGCGGTTTTTAACGGAACTCCAATCCAGGATGGTGAAGGGGAACCAATCAACTCCACCTGATTCTGATCGGATAGTTGTTTAAATATCCCCGGTGTCATCAGCAACGATTTTCCAGTTCGGTATACATAAGCGGAACAACTTGTTGGCATGGCTGTTGGCGCTGGTGCCGAATCGTATTGATCAATGAAATAGGTAAAATGGAACAACCCTGTGTTCTGCTCATAAAGGGCAAAAAAACAATTTTCAGCATATAAAAGTTTCTTAAGCGACTGGTGAACAAGCTTAAGCATTTCACCGAGATCATTCGTTGTTACAAAGCCATGAGCTATGTCGGACAGAACCTGCCGTTCCATCTCTGCCTGTTTACGTTCGGTTACGTCGCGGAAACTCCACACTCTGCCAATGGTTGTTCCATCCAGTTTCTGGGGTTGCGAATAGCGCTCTATGGTCTTTCCGTCTTTGAATTTAACCACATCGAAAGAGGGGGCATCGATTTTTAAATACAATTCCTGTACTTCACTCAGAAAACCAACGGGATCTGCTAACTGATCGAGTACGAAGGATAGCATCTTTTCATCATCCCTGGTCGCCAGGACCGACTCCGGGATTTGCCAGATTTCGGCAAACTTCTGATTGAATTTGGTGATTTTCCCACTGCCATCGGCGACAAGTATCCCATCAGCAGTGGATTCAAGGGTGGCGTTCAGTAAGGAGATGGTCCTTTCATACTTCTCCTTAACCTCCCTCAGATGGCTTTCCTCACTCGCGCGGGACGCTTCTTCCACTTCAACCTTATTAGCCGGAAGCCCTTGACTAAACTCTAATTCGTCGGATGCTGTAAGACTCATGCGCTAATTTAATGAATTGCCGACCAAATGTAAGTCCTAAAGGCGAGCTTTATGTTTTTATCACGACAATTCTCCAAATCATTTGATCAACGAAGTTAATTTTCATGGCAATGCGGGCTTGGTGGAAAGGTCCATTACCAATCGGGCGGAAAAAAGAACCCCTTGTAAACAATCGCTTACAAGGGGTTTGCGTCAGCTTCTGTAGCCCCGACTGGACTCGAACCAGTATCTATAGTTCCGGAAACTACTATTCTATCCCTTGAACTACGGAGCCATTTAACTTCCGGACAGTAGCCTCACCAGGACTCGAACCTGAATTTAAAGTTTAGGAAACTTCCGTTCTATCCCTTGAACTATGAGGCCAATATTCAGGGTGCAAAGGTAAAAAAAATTGAGTTCTCAACAAATCAACTGTATTGCAGATATCGGTTCAGCTGTGTCGGATTCAGTCTAATCTGGTGATAAGATAAAAGTGCCAACCTTCCTCTGTGCCCTCTGGTGCGCCACGAGGCGTGCGTTAAATATAAATAAATACCTATAAGGATGAAAGGACCTTACGATCTAATTTGCCGTTCAGATTGAAGTACGCCCGACGCACTGTCAGGAAACGAGCTTTGCGAAGCTCGGGCGATA
>JBBQOG010000356.1:0-3922 GCA_038330665.1 Bacteroidales bacterium | reverse complement strand
TTCACGCCGTGAGTTGAATGCATTTTTCAATTCCCTGATGGCATACATACTGCTGATTGCCTTTCTGGGCTTCAGCGGTTTTTTTACCTGGATTTCAGGTGCTGATGTGTTTATGGTAGGCCAGGCCAATATGCAATCGTTCTTTGGAATTGCATACTGGTCGCTGTTTTTCTTCATTCCTGCCATGACGATGGGACTTCTTTCCGAGGAAACCCGTTCGGGTACCATTGAACTGCTGCTGACCAAACCGATCACCGACTGGCAGATCATTATGGGAAAATTTCTATCCACCCTGTTACTGATTTGTATTGCATTGGCTTTCACGCTCCCCTATTATGTGACCATTGCCACATTGGGTCCCCTGGATCACGGTTCGGTATGGTCAGGATATCTTGGATTGATCCTGATGTCAGCCTCCTATATCGGCATCGGCATTTTTGCCAGCAGTCTTTCCAAGAATCAGATCGTGGCCTTTTTGATCGCACTCCTGATCGGAATATTTTTCCACATCATTTTTGGGGTTCTGGCAGGAAATTTCAACGGATTACTCGGAGGTATCTTCTCCTACCTGAACCTGAGCACCCATTTCGATTCAATCAGCAGGGGAGTGATTGATACAAAGGACCTCATCTACTTTTTCAGTCTGATTACCTTGTCGCTGGTGTTGGCCGAAGCAGTGCTTACCCGGCGCAGGTTTTAATTTTTAAGTGGAAATATCATGAAAAAGACCACCACATATTTATTGATCGCACTGGGTATCCTGGTGCTGGTTAATATCCTTTCGGATAACTTCTTCTTCCGTATGGACCTTACATCGGACCATCGCTATACACTTAGCAAGGCCACCAAGAACATTATCCGCAACCTGAAAGAGCCGGTTACGATTACTGCTTATTTCAGCAGTAACATTCCGTCAGAACTCGCAAAAACCAAGCGGGATTTTAAAGAGATGCTGGTTGAGTATAACAATATCTCCAAAGGTCAGATTGTTTATGAATTTATAGATCCCAGCGTGGACCAGGAGACCGAGCAAAAGGCTATGTCCGCAGGTATTCAGCCAGTTATCGCCAATATCCGTGAAAAAGATCAGGTTAAACAGCAAAAGGTATACCTCGGTGCTGTTGTAGCAATGGGTGAAGAATCCGAAAAAATTCCGTTTATGCAGCCTGGTACTGCAATGGAATATGCACTCTCCTCGGCAATTAAAAAGATTTCGGTAAACAACAAGCCCGCCATCGGGATCATCCAGGGGCATAGGGAACCGGGCATTGCTGCCATGTCGCAGGCATATACTGCGATGAACATTCTATATGAAGTGGAGCCGGTATTCCTGACCGACACTTCTAAAAACCTGATGAAATTTCAAACGGTCGCCCTGATCGCTCCGAAAGATTCCATTCCACCCTCCCATCTGGCTCAGTTGGACGAGTTTCTGGCCAAAGGGGGAAATCTCTACATTGCCATGAACCGCGTGGAAGGCAATATCAATGTACAAAGGGGATCGGTGCTGAACACCGGACTGGAGACCTGGTTGATGAGCAAGGGCCTGGTGGTGGAGAGCAATTTTGTGGTAGATCAGCGTTGCATGCCCATCAATGTCAGACAACAACAAGGGATGTTCACCTATAATACCCAGGTGAAATTTCCATACCTGCCATTAATTTCCAAATTTGCGGATCATCCCATCACCAAGGGTCTTGAATCCGTGGTACTAGAATTTGCCAGCACCATTGGTTACACCGGTGACACCACCAAAACGTTTGTTCCAATCGCTCAAACTTCAGAGATGTCGGGAACAGAGGCCGCTCCGGTTTACTTTGATATCAGCAAGCAATGGGGACCCGCAGATTTCCCAATGAAAGGATTAACGGTTGCCGGCGTACTGACCGGAAAGATCGTCGGATCCGCCAAATCTACTATCGTTTTGATAGGTGACGGGGACTTTGCCGTAAACGGTGAAGGACAGGAAGCACGCAAGCAGGGTGCTGATAATATCAGTCTGATGGTGAACTCGATCGATTATCTCTCGGATGATACCGGGTTAATTGAACTTCGTACAAAAGGAATCACAAACCGACCGTTGAAACAGATCGAAGATGGCAAGCGTGCCTTTCTTAAATATTTCAATTTCCTGCTTCCACTGCTTCTCGTAATTCTTTACGGAATTTTCAGAACACAATATACCCGGTCGCTACGAAACAAAAGAATGGAGGAAGGCCATGTCTAAGAAAAAGAATAACCGACTCCTGCTGGTCGTATTCGGAGTGCTTTTGGTAGCGGTTGGCGTTAATCAGCTGGTAAAATCCAGGAAGGGTGACAGAACCTTCCGGAAGGACATCATCGAAATGCAGGCGAATGATATCAAGAAGATTTCGATTTTTCCTAAAAATTCAGGAAACCGGAATGTGGACATATACCTGGATGACACGATCTGGATGCTAAAATTTGATGGAAAATTGTTTGCAGCCGATCAGGATATGATCAAAGGGATCGTGGATGAACTGGCGAATATGACTCCTGAACGGGTGGTGGCCAACACCAAGGATCTCTGGAAAGATTATGACATTACCGATTCCGTCGGTGTAAAAGTGATGATATACGGATCTAAAAACGAAAAGGCAGAATTAACCCTCGGCAGATTTTCATATAACCAGGACACACGAAAGCCGACTACCTGCATCCGCGTGGACAATGACCAGCACGTTTATGCGGTGGAAGGTTATCTCGCCATGACTTTAAACCGGGAAATCAATAGTTTACGAAATAAAAGCCTGTTCCGCGGAAATCAGAACGACATAACCGAAATTACGTTCAATTATCCGGCCGACAGTTCCTTTACTTTGACCCGGCAGGATATGAAATGGCAGATGAACGGAGTACCGGTAGATTCCCTGCGGATGGCCGGTTATTTATCGACGGTTTCCTACCTGGTGGGAACCGAATTCCGTGATGATTTTATTCCGGCATCGGCTCCGGCTGAAACCTATAAAATCGTGCTCAGCGGAAAGAACATGAAACCGGTTGAATTAAGAGCCTATCAGGATAGCAAAGGATCCATCGTCAACTCCAGTGAAAACAGTTTAACCTATTTTTCAGGCGAGCCCGGCACGATGTTCAAAAAAGTATACCAGGGCAAGGGTTACTTTTTCCCTACTAATTGATCGCGATGACAACCGAAGAAAGATATGGGTCTGTAATAGATTGGTTCCAGAAAAACCGGCCGGTGGCCGAAACTGAACTCAGCTATGCAGACCCGTATCAGTTGATGGTTGCGGTTATTTTGTCGGCCCAGTGCACCGATAAGCGGGTGAACATCCTCACCCCTCCTTTCTATCAAAGATTTCCGACGGTGGACAGCCTGGCCAGGGCCAGCAAGGATGAGGTTTTCGAATTGATTAAAAGCTGCTCCTATCCGAACAACAAGGCCTTACATCTGGTGAATGCAGCAAAGAAAATTGTCACAGATTTCGGGGGCCATTTACCCGAGGACATTCAGCAGCTGATGACCATTCCGGGTGTCGGGAGAAAAACGGCAAATGTGATTGCGGCCGTTGCTTTCCATAAAGAGGCCCTCGCGGTTGATACCCATGTCTTCAGGGTATCGGCAAGGATCGGACTGACCATCGGGGCCCGTACTCCATTAGAAACAGAAATGCAGCTTATCAGCCACATTCCAAAGGAGTTGCATTCTATCGCACACCACTGGCTGATCCTCCATGGCCGGTATGTTTGTCAGGCCCGGAAACCCAAATGCGGGGAATGTGGTTTAAGGGACTTCTGTATTTATGGTAGCAACCTGGCACCAGAATAAAGCATCCGCGTTATCCGCGTCCCGTCTTTATTTGCCTATAAGCATCACGGAATGGAATTCCGGAATTCACCAGATCCATCACCTTTTGAACGGATAGTAACTCCGGGGTCA
>JBBQOG010000355.1:0-3942 GCA_038330665.1 Bacteroidales bacterium | reverse complement strand
AGCCCAGGTGATTATTCTTAATGAGATAAAAGTAATGCATTTCCAATATACTCATTGGGAAAGGATGCAGAGTAAACACAGGTGGTATCAGTGTCTGGAAAAGATACGTTTTCAGGAGAAAAGTTCCCTTTCTATTTTCCGGATGTATCGTCACATGTACGCCATTCCCAAGAGCCAGATTATCCCCATTCCTGAGTTTTGGATGGCTGATTATCAAAGGCAAGGGATCGATTTAACCACCGTCAATTTTGAGGATAAACTTTGGTGGGATGATCAGGTTATCAAGTATATGGACCAATTTGGAGCCGATTTTTTTCGGAAAGTCGATATATGGGAAGAAAACTGGAAAGAAAAGGCCAAAACCTTGGGGATTGCCAATCCTGATCGGTACAAAGACCCAAGAAATCTTTGGGACCGGATCATTCATATCTGGTTGCGGAATACACAGAAATATTATCGGAAACGGGGCTTTCGAAATGTCGACCGGTTAATCTGTTCGGTTTTCCATTATTAAATCCCGTCTGATGGTTTCGGTGATCATTCCCAATTTCAATCATGCCAAATTCCTGGAGACCCGGATACAAAGCGTATTCAATCAGACGTATACCGATTTTGAGGTCATTATCCTGGATGACTGTTCGACCGACAATAGTTTGGCGGTCATCGAAAAATACCGGAATCATCCGAACGTGGCTCGTGTTCTGATCAATGAAAAAAACGGCGGCTCCACCTTTCAGCAATGGGTAAACGGCATTCGACTGGCCAAAGGGGAGTATATCTGGATAGCGGAAAGTGACGATTCCTGTGATCCCCGGTTTCTGGAGGAGTCGATGAGCCGATTGGCGGACACTGAATTGAGCCTCTGTTTTTCAAATTCCGTATGGATCGATGGGGATGGGGTGGTTAAAGGCGGCTACGACAGCGGGTTTGGAAAAAGGGAGGATGCTGTTTTGGCGGGGAATGCGCTGATTCAGGATTTCCTTTGTTTACGGAATATCATCCCCAATGCGAGTGCCGTGGTGTTTAAGAAAGAGGGTGCTACCGAGCCGATGCTACGGAAATTAGTGGAATACAAAATCAATGGCGATTGGTATCTGTGGATCAGTCTGTTGCATGATAAAACCTGCGCCTTTATTGCCGAGCCGCTCAATCATTTCCGTCGGCATGAGGGAGCCGGAAGCCGGGCCAATATTGAGAATTTCAAGAATATTGAGGAAACGTTCCTCCTCAACCGGGTTTTAAGGGAATATCAGTTTAAAATTCAGGGGCGATATTGGCTAAAAGCCTGGATCAGTCAGGCGGATTATCGATTAAGTGTTTTGTTCAGAAGCAATTTTGTCCCGATCTATAAAAAGGCATTCACGCTGTTCCCGTTCCCGCTACTGTATATTTTGATGCTTACACTGGCGAAAAAAGTTCAAAGAATTTTTTCCGTTTGATCCGAACCAAGTAAATGAAAATTCTTTTCCTTTTTCATGAAGCTAAGCTGACCGGGGCCACCCTGAACCTGTTCAGGATGGTGAAATGGTTGTCGGTGCATTCGGACCATTCCATGACCTTCCTCTTGCGCGAAGACGGCGTGTTATCACCGGAATTGCGAAAAATTGGCCGGGTCCATTATTGGAATCCGGGTAAAGGAGCCCTAAAATCAACCCTTGTTAAAAAGGCCCTGGATATAATCCGGGTCCAAATCAGCCGGCGCCGGATCTATCAAAAGTTCAAAAAGGAGAAATTCGATCTGGTTTATGCCAACACCATCGGCTGTTCGGAGATGATTGCATCCCTGCAACCGTTGGGGTACAGAACCATCTGGCATATTCATGAGATGGAACTGGCCATGAAAGCCTTTGGATCGGATCGATTAAAGGTAGCCGTCAAAGTGGACCGGATGATCGCTAATTCGGGGTCGACGCGGGATAGTCTGATGAAGATGGGCATTGCGGAAGAAAAGATCCGGGTCCTCTATCCGGTGATCGACTTTACTTTAATTACCGCCGAGGCCGCGAATAAGAATCTGAGAAAATCATTGGGAATTCCCGAGGATGCCTTTTTGATCGGCAGTTCCGGAACCGGAATCGAGCGAAAAGGAATGGGTACGTTCATTCAATTGGCCCGCATGATCGAAGGTCTGCAACCGGGTAACCCCTTCTATTATCTATGGGTAGGGAAAATATTGGACCCGGAAATCCATGAACATGACATCCGAAATTCAGGAATGGCCAATCGGATTATTTTATGCGGAGAGCAGGAGCATCCCTTCGAATATTACCGGATTTTCGATGTTTTTGTTTCTTGTTCCAAAGAAGAGAGTTTCGGATTGGCGGCCATGGAGGCAGGGGCATTGGGTAAACCGATGGTCTGCTTTGAACATACCGGTGGATTGGCGGAGGTAGTGAAAAGAGCTCAAAATCTTACCGTACCCTATCTGGATAGCATGTCCATGGCGGAGGCGATTATCGGCCTACACCGTGATCCTGCGCGTATGAAAGAATTAGGGACCCTGGCAGCCGGTTATGCCAGGAACTTTGATCAGGACAGGATCATGTCGGAATTTGAGAAAATTCTAAAGGAGATGGTGGAATGAGAAGCATTTCGATTGTCATTCCCGTTCATCAGGAAACACCCGACTCCATGGAGGTAGTTTCCTTCCTGCAATGCCTGAAAATCCTGGGAAACTATCCGTTTGCACTGGTGTACCCCGAAGGCTTAAATATTGATTTTTATGAGAGCCATTTTATAAGCAGTGGGGTGCAATATACCTTGGAAGCCTTTGATGCCAATCATTTTGCCGATATCGACCGTTACAACTATTTAATGCTGAATCCGGAATTTTACCAGCGGTTTATCCACAAGGATTTTATATTGGTGTATCAGCTCGACAGCTTTATATTTCGGGATGAAATCAAGAAATGGTGCGGCTTTGACTACGACTATATCGGGGCGCCGCTGACCTATCTGCGGAACGAAAATCTTTGTTTTAAAGGGGTTGGAAATGGCGGATTTTCGCTCCGGAAGCCCGATAAATTAATAGAATACCTGGCAACCGATTCCCTGAAAATGAATTTTAGCGGGTTTCGGAAACTGTATGCCCATCATAGCTGGACCACGCGCGTCATGCAGGTTCCAAAGATTTTAATCCGGCTGGCGGGTTATCGAAACCGGGGTCGTTATTTCTTCAACCAGACTGATATCAACGAAGATTATGTGTTCGGTTTTATTTCCCAGCACTCCAATCACAAACTGAACATTCCTCAGGTGGGTCAGGCCATGCAATTTGCCTTCGACAAACATCCGGAGATGCTTTATAAACTGAACGACAACCGTTTACCTTTCGGTTGCCATGGCTGGTACAAACCCGCTTCCAACCTCGAATTCTGGAAGCAGTACATTCCCCTGCCATGACCATCCTCTTTTTCGAGCCGGATATTACGGGGCACCGACAGGAATTTTTAAATCACCTGATCGATTATATCGAAGAGATAAAATCAAAAGACACCTTTATTTTCGCTGTTCATCCCGACTTCCACCGTCAACCCTTAACTTCAAACTGGCAACTTCTCTCAACTGGTCACCGGTCTATTGTCACTGGTCACTCGTCACTCGTCCCTGGTCACTCGTCACTAGTCACTCGTCACTTGTCACTCGTCACTCGTCACTTTCTTTTCCGAAGCCTCCGCACCTACCAGCAGGCTCACCTCCTTGCCAAAGCCACCCACGCCGACCACCTTCATTTTCTCAACTTCAACGACGTCCAATTTGCCCTTGCTCTCTTCAGACCGAAATATACCCTCAGTGGGCTCCTGTTCAAGCCCTTCTCCCGGATGGAAAAAGGTTCCCTCCAGAGCTGGCTCACCTGGCAACGGAAATATTTCCAGACCTGGCTATTTGTTCATAACCGTAAGATAACCAATGTATTTGTGCTGAATGATGTCAAGGCAGAGA
>JBBQOG010000354.1:0-3951 GCA_038330665.1 Bacteroidales bacterium | reverse complement strand
GTGATCTGAAGTTTTTCATTGGCATAAACATCCTGGAACGCTTTTGCGAAGGCTTGCATGTTAATGTCTTCCAATCCCATGTTTTTTACATTGCTTGCCATGTTTACACCCAGTGCATAACTGGCTGTATCAACCTGGGTGGTTAATGTTACGGCTCCGATCTTCAAGGTTGAATTCTTCATTTGATTACATGATGTTACGGTCACAAGAGCTATTATGAGCAGCCCGACCAATGATTTTGTTTTCATTCTTAAATATTTTATTTCGCGCAAAGGTAATTTAAAGTGACAAATAAAAAAGGGGCAAATGCCCCTCTTTTTTACCAGGAGATTTTGGAGTAGGGTTTGTCCTTAAACGGAGAAATGGTTGATTTTAAAATAGTTTCTTTATAGGCTGGCCAGGTGGTAGAGAAGAATTCATCGACTCTGTCGAGCATTTTCTTCAGTTCCTTTTCAGCGAGTTCCACGGCGGTTTTCTGCGTGCTGGAAAGAGCGTCGAAGCCATCGGAAGCCCCAGATAGTGCGCCGGTTACCTGCGACCGGAGGTTGTATTCCGCCGGACTGGCTTGTTGGGTTTCAGTGGGTCGTTCCGGTGAGATTCTGTTCATGATGGCGGCCAGCGTGTCTTTTACGGTATTGGTTTCCTGCCGGATTGCCCGGATTTCCTCTGATCTTCCGGTAGGGATTTCCTTTGTTATCAAATCAACGGCATCCTGGGCCTGTTTAAGGATTCCCATGGCAGCGGTCAGTTTGTCGACTTTTTTCTGGAATGCCAGCACAAATTCCTTCCGTTGAACCAGATCATTCATTTTATACGGTACCCGGCTGTCGATTCGGACTTCGATCAAGGTGGAATCCGATTGTTCGGCATAGGAATATTTTACCTTATAGGTTCCCGGAAATACAGCCAATCCACCGGGTTCCTGGCCACCTCCGCGGGTTTGGTTGCCCTCACTGCCTGGCTGATCAAAGCCTTTTTCATCCAGCCGCCAGGAGGCCCGGTTGATACCGGCAGAGGGGTAATCCTGGAGGGTTCTTATTTTTTCACCGGTTGAATTGAATATTTCAATTTTCACCGGTTCCACATTTCGCGAGGCATCGCCACGCATTCCGCCACGTCCGCCACCAAAGCGTCCGCCGCCACCGCCGCCCATCCGGGCACCGGCACTGCCACCGGGTTGACCGGCGTTTTGTTCCGCATCCGCAGTGGGTTCCCGTTTGATCGGTTCCTTAACGGCATAGGTCAGGATCCCGGTCATCGACTTGGTTTGCCCGGAGAAATAGCCGTTACCCGCACCGTATACGCCCGCCGCGCTTTTCGACCCGATGTGCCAGGCCACGGGAGAGGCAAACGCTGCTATTTCCTTGTTAAGCAGCGAAACTCCATTTTTTGCAATTTCCCTCAGTGGGCGGATATCATCAATAATATAGAGGGAACGGCCAAAGGTCGCCACGATCAGGTCGTGCTCGCGCGGATGAATTTTGAGATCCATGGTGGACACAGGAGGCAGGCCACGGGTCCATTTAGTCCAGGTAGCCCCATAATCTATGGTCACATAGAGTCCGTTTTCGGTTCCGGCAAAAATCAGGTTGGGAACCACAGGATCCTGAATTACACTCAGGCAATACCCGGAGACCTTGCTGTCATCGATCATGCGATCCCAGGTTTTTCCATAGTTTTTGGTGTGGAATAAATAGGATCCAAAATCATTCTGACGGTAATTGTTGATCACCACAAAAGCTTCTCCCGCGTTGACGGCGGAGACTTCGATTTGAGGAATCCATCCGTTTTTAGGTGCACCTTTGATGTTTCCGGTCAGGAGGGTCCAGGTAGCGCCACCATCCCGGGTGAGCTGCAGATTGCCATCATCTGTTCCCACCCAGATTTCATCTTTCTGCATGGAGCTGGGAGTAATCGCGAGGAGGGTACAGTGATTTTCGGCACCGGTGATATCATAAGTGAGCCCCCCGGTTTTATTTTGCTTCAGTTTTTCAGGATCGTTGGTGGTTAAATCGGGAGAAATGATCGTCCAGCTATCCCCGCGATCTGAACTTTTATGGAGAAACTGACTACCGAAATAGAGGGTAGTTTTGCGGAATGGATCGTGTGCGATGGCTGCATTCCAGTTAAACCGGAGTTTTGTTCCATCCGGATGTACGGGCTGAATATCCTTGGTATCGCCGGTCAGACGGTCGAATCGTCCCACATTTCCTCCTTGCGACATGGCATATCCGAATCGGTTGTCGGAGCTGTCGACCATCATGTCGAAGCCATCGCCACCCATCACGGTTTGCCAGTTATAATACTGGATTCCACCACGCTGCGTGACATTGCTCGGGCCATACCAGGAGCCGTTATCCTGCAGACCCCCATATACATTGTACGGAAAATCAAGATCCCAGTTTACATGATAAAACTGACCGATCGGAAGGTTGGTTACGAATCTCCAGGTGGCACCCCGGTCTTGCGAAATGGCCAGCCCGCCGTCATTCCCGTCGATGAGAAAATTATTGTCGCGCGGATTAATATACCAGGCGTGATGATCAGGATGAATGCTCCGGGTGGACATGGAGGCAAACGTGAGGCCTCCGTCTTCGGTTTTAGAGACGCCAGAGAAAAGGTTGTAAACCCGGTCCGGATCCATCGGATCGGCATGAATTTCATGATAATAGAAAGGCCGGTTGCTGACATTCTGGTCGGTGGTTTTAATCCAGGTCTGGCCTCCGTCGTCGGACCGGTACATGGCATTTTTTGAGCTCTCGATCAGGGCATAGATCCGTTGGTTGTTACACCTGGGAATGGTGAGTCCTATCCGGCCGAGTTCGCCTTTGGGCAATCCTTCCTTCTCCGAAAGCTTTTTCCAGTTTTTCCCACCGTCCCAGGTGATATACAATCCGGATCCGGGGCCGCCGGATTTCAGAAACCAGGGCCAGCGTTGATGTTCCCACATACCCACGATAAGTTTGTTTGGATTGATGGGATCCATTACCATGTCACCCACTCCGGATAGCTCGTTGGTAAACAAGATCTGTTTCCAGGTTTCGCCGCCGTCGGTGGTTTTGTAAACTCCCCGTTCAGGATGTGCACCCCAAGGGGAACCAATGGCGCCGACATAAACGACATTGGGGTTGGTGGGATCGATTAGGATCCGGTGAATGTTCCTGGTTTTTTCGAGTCCTTTTAATTCCCAGGTTTTGCCTCCATCGATCGACCGGTATACGCCATATCCGGAGCTCAGGCTGTTCCGGGGATTGCCTTCACCGGTGCCCACCCATATAATATCCGGATTGGCCTGGTAAATATTGATGGCTCCGATTGAAAGAACGGCCTCTTTGTCGAATAAAGGGGTCCACTCTATTCCTCCGGACTCAGATTTCCATAAGCCACCGGAGGCGGAGCCGATGAACATTATTTTAGGGTTGGATTCCACCACGTCAATGGCAGTAACCCGTCCGGACATGCCGGAAGGTCCGATGCTTCTGGCATTCATGCCCGTAAGCTTCTCCATGTCGAGTTTCTGTCCGGCCAACGGTAGGGTGACCAGAACGATCAGTGCAAGGATCAGGTTCTTTTTCATTGTAGGATAGGTTTTATTCAAAAATAGCAACCTTTCCAAACAATGGTTGACGGGAAAGGTTAAAAAAGCTTAAATCGGCTTATCGGCTGATCACCAGCGGGAGCCGGTAAATATAGTCCGGTGCCCTGACAATCAGGTAATATAAGCCGGAAGCCAACCTGGCCCGGGGCAGGGGAATGGTCAGCTCATGGGTCAGACCGTTTACCGTAGCGAAAATTGGCCGGCCTACCGGTTTTCCCAACTGATCGATCAGCCGGATGTCGAGGTTCCCCTGAATTTCATGTCCTGTTTTAAAAGAAAGGTGAACCTTGTCAGAAGCAGGGTTTGGATATACCGAAACGATGGTTTCATCGGCATAAGCCTCCAGGCGGATT
>JBBQOG010000353.1:0-3971 GCA_038330665.1 Bacteroidales bacterium | reverse complement strand
ATATACCAGGTGTATTCGACCAAGCAGGCAATCCTTCGTGGTTTCCAGCTTAACATACCGGATATCTTCCGCAATCTCGCTCAGCCTGACCGATCCTTTCGTTTCCAAACCTTTAATCAGGTCGATCCTTACAGGCTGACCGGACAGGGCGAACCCCGAAACTACGGCTCCGATCAGTATCAGGAGAATGATTTTATTTCTTTGCTTCATTTATTTTTGTAATATAGTCAAAAGGAAGTAAGCGTTTAATTTGCAATGCATTGTCCAGGTTTACCCACTTTGGTTCCCCGTGGACCGACCAGAAATTCCCGTCTTTATCTAAGGTGATACCAGCTTTCGGGATTGATAGAGTGGAAATAAAGTCATCAGTCAAATCTTCCGATTTTCTGAAGTCCCTGAATACCAGCAGAAGTGCATCGGTTTCCAGAGACTTCCTTCCGTTGCCGGGGCTGTCCTTTAACACCCCGTCAAACGCGTAATCTACATCGGTATCGTAATATAGGATATCAGGTTTCCCTGTGATATGGTTCCAGCCCGCCAAGCTGTCCATCCCGGCCATCCGGATTTTCGACATGGCATTACTCCGTTTCTCCACCAACTGGATCTCGTTAAACCCGTGATAGGCCCTTCTCACATGGTAATGATTGTTGATCAATTCATTACAGTGAAGGCAGGCGAGAAAATTCCGGAAGCTGCCTTTGAATTCGCCGCTCCGGTTCAATTTCCAGCTCAAGGCACGGAGGGGCATTGCGGCGGTCAGATCTTCAAAAAGAGCGAATCCGGAATAGCCGAAGTAACTGTTCTCATGAGAGCCCAATTCAGGATCCGGGTTATCGATGCATTGGAAATAATCGAGGAAAAAGGTGACCCGGTACCCTAAATGCCGGTTGGTAATTTTCAAGGGTTCTCTGGCCGAAGCCTTTAAAATGTTCCGGTCGTAATAAAATGTAAGAACCTCCGGATTCTCCAGTTTGCAGTATACTTCACTAACATCGCCAAGGAAGTATTGTTTGAAAAGATAGTATGCCATACCCCTGTCGGGTATCTTTCCAACTATCACAACTTCTGCCATTTTTCTGGATTGCTCGGCAATGACCAGGTTCAGGACGATCTCCTTCCCCGGTTCCATTGTGATTTGCCTGGTAGTGGAAGGGTAAGAAAGGTGCCTGAACATCAGGGTGTAAACACCCGGATTCAACTTATCGAGCCGGTATTCGCCCTTTTGGTTTGTTGTGGTCCCCGAGGTGGTGGACGGGATGAACACCGTGAGGTTCGCCACCGGCTGGCCAGTGAGAGAGTCGGTTACCACACCGTTGACTGATCCGGTTTGCGAAAAGCAAAGGGTGGCCGATAAGAGTAACATTATGCCGAGGAGGATTTGGTGTTTCATGGACGAAGGAGATGATGTGCTGATTAGTTGATGTGCTGATTAGTTGATGTGATGATTAGTTGATGTGTTGATGTGATGATGTGCTAATATGCTGATGTGATGATGGGTGGGAGTTAGATGGTCATCCGGTATAGCAGACGGTAATAAGGATAGACCTTAGTGTCATACAGGAAGTATAGGATATTGCCGGATACCCTGATATTTGAAATATTCGGGTAATCAGGGATCTCCACCATTCGCTCGATCTTTCCCGTTTCAAGATTAACCTCCCTTAACGACTGCCTACCGTCGGAACGCATCCGGTAAAATGCGTAAGCCTTTCCGGCTCTTTCATCAAACAGGATGTTCCGGGTAAAATCATGGGAATCCACATCCTGATATTCCCAGAAAATGGCTTCGGTGACCTGCCTGAATTGGAAATCCAACGGGATTATCCTTACGGTATTCAGGTCGTGATCGAAAACCTCGATATGTCCTGCGTAAAAGTCAAAAACGAATAATTCGTTCTCTTTTCTGAATAGGGGGACCATGACGAATTTTGAATAGGGGCCGGCATTTTTGTCTTTGACAATCTTGATTATTTCTCCCGTTTTTGATCCACGCCCGAAATACCAAGTATAATTCTCGGTCCTGGTACTTGACTGGAACACCAGTTTCCCTTCCATCTCGCATTTGATGGGAAACACCCGGCCCATGAAATCAGGATACTGCGTGTCATAGCCGAAAAACAATTTATCAAAGGCATACCTGACCTCATGCGCGCAAACCTTATCGAGGTAATTCACTTGGCCGGTAAAATCCTTTAGGAGAAATTCAGTTTGAATAAAGGCGAGATCCGGATATTTGATCTGTTTCCCTGCATTCCTAACCTGCATGTAGTCAAGTGTTTTCCCCTCCAAGGTAGTTAGAAAGATCCGCAAATCTGACTGTTGCTTATACGGGCTTGCAAAGAGGATCAACCGGTTGCCATCAATTTCATAATCAAGAATGTTGAGGGTGTCCCCACGGATCACTTTTGAAATTTTCTCCGCCCGAATGGTCACTTCACCGATTTCCTGAACTTCCGGTTCAAGCATTATTTTGATGTCCTTTTCGCCTGATTTGTTGACCTGGTAACTGCCTATGCTATAGCCTACATAACTAAAATAGAGGATAGACGGTATCTGGGCCAGCTTAAGTGAAAACTCACCGGCCTCATTCGTGGTTCCGCCGAAAGTATCTCCGACAATGCTAATGTTAACATTAACCAAAGGCTGTCCGGTTGCTGAATCCGATACCGTTCCAGAAACTGAATACTTTCGATTCTGCGCCGGCAGCGCAGTAGAGAATGCAACAAGACAAATTAATATCGATAGCTTAAATATTGAATTCATCATGTTGAATCAATTTGTAATAAAGCAATGGCTTCTGGTTAGGGGACTTGTAAAAACCGAATCAAATTATTTGCGGCTTAATTTGTAATCTAAAGTAGATAATTTTCAAGAATCCTCGTTGCAACGTTGAAATTAGCCTTATTTTGAAATTAGCCTGTCAAATTTAATTTTCCCTATCAGGAACAATACTTCGCATCAATTGAACTAGCGTTGAGATTAGGCTTGTTCTGGTTTAAATTGTATCCGATCTCTCATTTCTTTATCTCATTTCTTTATTGTATGCTGGTCCTTGATTTTATCGCATCATACTCTCTCTGCCTCTCCCTTAGCGATTGAAAGCTAACCAATGCCGGCCGTTTGTGTGAATCCCGCACCTCCCTCATCATCTGCAAATTTGCCTGCAGCAGTCCAATCATTTGACTATTTGAAGTCGAAACCCCACCAATCTCCGGATACTTCCCACCGGCAAACTGCCCTACCCTAGCCGCATTGATCGCCCCCAGGATCTCCGGAAAGTTGGCCATGATGTTCCGGGTGGTCGGTCCATCGATCACGATTTCCGGTTCCCTTTCGGCAAAAAGACCCAGCGTTGGCTGGGTATTCAACTGTCCATCAATCAGGGTACACCGGGTAGCACAATGCTGTTTGAGGGAATCTACATTAACCTGGTTGGTTGCGATTTCAACCCTGAGGTCAGATATAGCAAGGGTCAGGGCGTCGGTGGATTTGATCCACTTCTGGATCCAGAACCCGACGATTCCAAGGAGGATGATGATCAGAGCACCGGCGAGGGCAAGAAGCTGTTCCATTTTCTATCAGTTTGCCCGAAAGTAGAATCTGGGGACTTGGTAAAAAAGGACAACTCAAAACGCTTAACCCGACATTGGATTTAGCGCATTGGTTCAATATTTCGAATTAAATTGTTTCATTGAATCAATCAGTGCTTTGTATACCCTCAACCAAAAGTTAAAACAAGTAATAGGCCGGACTTAAGAGTAATCTTGTTTATTACCTTAGGGGTCATGAAAATTATTTTTCTGATAGCAGCATTTCAGGCCTTTTTCTTTTCGTTTCTGTTGGTACAGAAAAAAGGAAAGGCGCTCCATGACTATATTCTGCTCTCATGGCTGATTTACCTGGGTTTATATATTGGGTTTTATGCATTCTATTCAGAGGAATTTTTTTTAAGATTCCCGGTATTAATCAGC
>JBBQOG010000352.1:0-3993 GCA_038330665.1 Bacteroidales bacterium | reverse complement strand
CCTGTGCCGAGGTATTCGACATATAGATATAGCCCAGTCTGCCGCCGGAAAGTTTATCAACCATTTTACGATTGTTCTCTATCCATTCCAGATAGCGCAGGTTCGACTCCTCGCCTGCAGTCAGGCATTTGACCACCATCTTTTCGCTGTCGGCGGCCTTGCCGGATTTGCTGACCGTGAGCGCGACGGTTTTACCTGACAAACCTTCGAACGGGGCGTACGGGTCCATTTGGGGATCCAGGCTAACCTCATTAACCGCCAGGATATAGTCGCCGGCACCGGTTTTAACGCCGGGCTGGTCAAAAGGTGAGCGGGCGTCGGTGTCCCACGCGGCTGGCGTCACCACACGCTTGATCCGGTACAATCCATTGACCAGATCCCAGTCGATTCCAAGGTAGCCTGTGGATATCGGCTGCAGCTTTTCAGCATCCCCTCCGGAGGCGTAGGTATGCCCGGAACTGATTTCTGAAACCAGCTGGGTTTGAATGCTGACCACATCCCAACGGGTGCGGGCATAATCGATGAGCGCCCTGTAGCGGGTACGCATTTCTTTCCAATCCACCCCGTGCATATTGGGATCATAAAAGAAATCGCGATGCCTGCGCCAGGTGTCATCAAAAATCTGCCGCCATTCTTCTTTGGGGACCAGGTCCATGACCAGGTCGCCGGTGGGGATGGCTTTCTCAATTTTCTGACCCGCCGAGGGCTGGATGATTCCATATTTCCCCTGACTCGATACCAGGATGGATTTCCCGTCGGCTGTGACCACCGCGCCACTGATATCAGAAATGACGGACTTTTCTTCCCGCTTGTCAAGATCATAAACCATCAGTGAAGAGGATGGGTCGTCTGATCCGGTGTTCGGCGACCGCCAGTAAACCAGTTTGCCCTCAAAGGCCTTCACCGACCTGATATTACCCGGCTTGGCAGGTAGAATCACCACCCGCGCCTCAATATTGTTAAAGTCAATTTTTACGACCACAGCCGAGGTATCTTTCACGGCTTTCTTTTCCTTCAGTTCATCATTTTTAGCATTGAGCAGCGACGGAGCCTCCGCAGTGAGGCTGATCGAGGCAATCTCGGTGGAATTCGGGTAGATCCAGGTCCCATCACTCAGATCGGAATACTGGGCTGCCAGATGGCGGTTGGTCAGGTAAAAAAGGTATTTCCCGTCGGCACTGAATACCGGTTCGCTATCGTTGTAAAATCCGCTGGAAACCTGGTGGCTTTTTCCTTCCTCGAGGGAATAGACGAAAAGTGCGGTATTGGTATTGTTCATACTCTGGGTGAAAGTGACCCACTTCGAATCCGGTGACCAGGAAATGGTGTATCCCTGTGCCCCGCCATGACCCAGTGTGTATAGCGTATTCCCCATGATCCGGGTTTTTCCGCTTTCCACCTCAATCACATAAACATTGTTGGTTTCATCCACAAAAGCCATGTTTTTGCTGTCGGGCGACCAGTTCAATGTGTATCCGTACCCCTTGCCCCGTTTCGTCAGTTTTTTTGGCTCTGAATGATCGCCGGTGGATTGGAGCCAGATCTCATATTCCCCGTCACGGTCGCTCCAGTAGGCAATGGTTTTTCCATCGGGCGACCAGGAGGGATCGCGGTCGAAGGCACCGCTCGAGCGGGTCAGATTGATCACATACCCTTCGGTCACCGGAACATCAAACAGTTCACCGCGTGCCTCAAATACCACCCGTTTGCCCCCGGGGGCACCGGACATATTGCTGATCCGCTGGCTCACATTTACGGTCCTTGGGATCTCCAGCGACAGGTCCGAAACCACGTTCACAGTCAACGGTTTGTATTGCTCCGTGGTCAGGTCCATCAGGTATAACGTTCCACCGGCATCAAAAACAAGGTCCGACTTTCCGGCTGCCATATTCACAATATCGAAATCCTTGATCTTGGTGATCTGTCGGGTTTCCTTCGTTTTGGTATCATACACCCATACGTTCAGGCGCATGTTTTCATCGCGGTCCGAGAGAAAATAAATTTTATCACCCACCCAAACCGGTTTGCCGTCGGTGGCATCATTTTTAGTGATGTTTTCAGCGGTATTGGATTTCAGGTCAAACACGAGGACATCCGACGCCAGTCCGCCGCGGTACCTTTTAAACGGATAGTTTTCCGTAATCCGGGTTACATAAGCTAATTGGTTTCCATCAGGAGAATAGCTGGCTAATACGGCATACGGAACCTTCAGTTTTTCGGGAAACCCACCGCCGGCGCTTACCAGGTAAAGGTTGGTTAAAGCCGAACGGCCGCTCTCCCTGGCAGAGGCAAAAAGCAACCTTTTTCCGTCGGGATGCCAGTCGATCAGCTGATCGCCTCCCGACTGGTAGGTTACCCTCACCGGCAGTCCACCGGACACAGGGATCACGTATACATCTGAATTTCCGTTATAGTATGCGGTATAGGCAATGGATTTTCCATCTGGTGAAAAGCGCGGCCACGACTCTTCTCCGGGAGAATGAGTCACCTGGATGGCCGTCCCGCCGGCTTTCGGCATCACCCAGATATCTCCGCCATACACAAAAGTGATCTGACTATCAGAAACATCCATGTATTTCATGAGTTTGGCACTGATCTGGCCGAAACCGGTATAGAAAAGGCATCCGGTCAGTAACAGGAGAAAAAGCTTTTTCATAGGATAAAAGGTTGTTTGGGTTGGAACAAATCCGGAGGATTTATGTTTTCTGAACCCTTTTCAGGATATCGTTCAGCATTTCAATCTGGTCTTTCTGGATTTCGAGCAGCTCTTCCTGCTGATGCATGATCAGGTGGTCGATCTTTTCATGGAGCGTCCGGATTTCGAGCTCGGATTTCAAATTGATCATGTAGTCTTTCTTTGCACGGTCGCGATCTTTTTCTTCCTGTCGGTTCTGGCTTATCATGATCACTGGCGCCTGCATGGCTGCAATGCAGGATAATATCAGGTTTAATAGGATAAAAGGATAAGGATCGAATCCTTTGTTGGCCAGGAATAGGATGTTGATCCCGATCCAGATTACGAGGAAACCACCGAAGGACATGATGAAGGTCCAACTTCCACCGAAGGTAGCCACCTTGTCCTCAATTCTTTGTCCGGTGGTTAACGGACCCGGGTCATCCCCGTCGAGTTTGTCGGTCAGGGTGCTTTGGTCGGTCAGGGAGGTCAGCACCTTTTGCTCCAGGTTCGATAATTCTCCAACCTCTTTTTTCAAATATTCGGAGATGTACTTTTCCCGGTAATGATCGAGCTCACTGGTTGCAAGATAGTTGTTGTGCAAAAAATCCGGGTGCTCCTTTTGAATCAGTTTCAGGATAGAATGTCTGATGATTTTACCCGAAACTTTCTCGGAAACGGGAAATTCTTTATGGGATAAATCGCTTTTAAAAGTATCCATGATAATTAGATTTAATTTTTTTAGCCGACAAAGGAGCCACCGATCATTTTACCAATTCCAAACGTGATGGCAGCGGCCATCAATCCGAAAAAAACTTGTCTGAAACCTGAGAACCAGACATTCCTGCCGGTAAACAGGGTGATGGCCGAACCGATCAGAAACAGGCCCACTGCACTTAAAATCACACTGATAATAATGGCCTGCATGCCGCTGATAAAGAGAAAGGGAAATACCGGGATAATCGCGCCGATGGAAAACAGTACAAATGAATAAATGGCTGCTTCCATGGCCGAACCCTTTAATTCTTCGGTATTGATGCCGAGTTCTTCCTTTACCAGCAGTTGATGCGCCACCGATTTATCGGTCATGATATCCTCGGCCATTTGCTTAGCCTGTGTTTCCGGAATCCCTTTTGCCATATAGATCAGCACAATTTCGCGTTGCTCCCCTTCAGGGTTGGTCTCGAGTTCTTCCATTTCGAGCTGCATCTGATTCTGATACAATTCGTGGGAGCTGGTTACTGAAATCCATTCACCCAGCGCCATCGAAAGTCCGCCGGCCAGCAGACCGGCCAGGCCGGCCAGAAGCACCCCCTGCT
>JBBQOG010000351.1:0-4020 GCA_038330665.1 Bacteroidales bacterium | reverse complement strand
AGTCAAAAATTGGAGATTTGCCAAATACTACCTTTATACAGGAAAATGGCATTAAGGTTTGGTATTCCGGATTGGAACGGAATATCACCCGATCTGAACAATTTCCCGGATGGGATATGGTTTATATTACTTATACCTGGGATCAATTGCTAGATTATATTTATCCTGACTCAACCTATCGATTTACTTGTGAGTCAAAAGGAACTACCGGTAATGGAATCGGGATTGGCCGTTTCTATTATTCCAATAACACAAAAGAGTGGTCTCTCAGCAAATGGTGGGAATGGTCCTTTAGAAACGGGCCAAAAACAGCACAAATCAGTCTTGAAAAGCCTTATGACCAGACGGTTACAGACAAGGCATCTTTTGTGGTAAACCTGGCAAGTGGCCGTTACTACTGGGTAGAATACCGGAATATCTACAAGTGGATTCCTGAATAGGCAGATTAATCCTATTGTAATTCTCTTGAGAAGTCGGATTGATTAAGGCATACCCAATTGCGACCTGCATTTGACACAAAGATTGGCATCTTTTTGGTCAATGTCTTCGACATAGGTGCTCGACGTCATCACGCACCCGGGAACATGGCAATGGATCAAACCGTAGGTGTGACCGAGTTCGTGGATGATCTCCTTAGTAAAACGATCGATCAGGACATTGTCCTTTTCCTTCATTCCATAGCGTTCATTGCTCAGCCGGTAAATCGAGGCGATGGCGGTCCGTCCACCAAGATAGGCTTGGCCGAATATATAGGTGAGGATTGGAATGTAAAGGTCAACGTAAAACAGGCCAAAGGTTTTTAATCCGTCACCTGAATATTGCCTGTCGACCTCTATGAGTAGTTGATTTCCATTGTATTGCCTTCTGGCCGGGTCATAATATTCGCTCAGGTCAAAATGTCCTTCCCTGACCTGAACCGGGGTAAAATATTCGCGGGCAACGGCATTGGAGACCTGATCGAGAAATTCCTTCTCGAAATAGCCAAATGAAATCAATGCAATGCCTTGGTCAATCATTTGAATAATAACCGGGAGAGATTATTCCAGCGATTACTCCAGTGGTTTTAAACTGTATTTCCGGATCTTATTGTATAGGGTAACCCGGTCTACTTTCAGCACCCGCGCAGTTTGGGAGATGTTCCATTCGTGGTTGATCAGGGTTTGAAGGATGTGATTCCTTTCCACATCATCCAGGCTTTCCAGGCTAGTGGTCACCATGCTTTTTTGCAGTGGCAGGTCTTTAAGGGTGATTTTTTTGCCATTGCCCACCACAATGGCACGTTCCACCATATTTTCAAGCTCCCTGATATTTCCGGGAAATTCGAATTCCTGTAATCTTTTGAGAGCTGCCGCTTCGATGGTAACCGGCAGCCGGTTCATCGAGGTGCAATATTTATGTATGAAATAATCAACCAGAAGTGGAATGTCATCCACCCTTTCCCGAAGTGGCGGAACCTGGATGTTTACTACATTCAGCCGGTAATACAGGTCCTCCCTGAAGGTCCCGTTTTCCACCATGGTTTTCAGGTCACGGTTGGTTGCGCAAATCACCCTGAAATCGGAGGTGATCTCCTTATTTCCGCCTACCCGGATAAAACTCTTCGTTTCGAGCACCCTGAGCAGTTCTACCTGCATTTTTGAGGAGATGGTAGCAATTTCATCGAGGAAGATGGTTCCCCCGTCAGCCATTTCAAAGCGGCCCTTGCGGTTATACATGGCTCCGGTAAAGGCTCCTTTTTCGTGTCCAAACAGCTCGCTTTCCAGCAGACTTTCCGTGAGTGCACCACAATGAACACTCACCAGTGGAAAGAATCGGCGCGTTGAATTTGAGTGAATAGCCCTGGCAATCAGTTCCTTGCCTGTTCCGCTTTCGCCGGTGATGATTACTGATGAGTTGGATTGAGCGACGCTTTCCACCTCTTTCAGGACCTCCTGCATGGCCTTGCTGGTACCGATCAGATCCTCAATATTTTCAAGCGTGACCACCCGCTCCTTCAACGCCTCATTTTCTTCCGACAAGGAAATCTGTTTAGATGCGTTTCGGATGAGATGAGATAAATCATCGGGATCAAAAGGCTTGGTCACATAATCATACGCTCCGTCCTTAAGCGCCTGAACCGCCGTATCCACCGTGGCAAATGCCGTCATCACAATTACAATGGATTCCTTTCTCAGCGATTTGATCCGCCGGAGCATTTCCAGTCCATCCATGCCTGGCATCTTAATATCGGCAAGAATGATATCAAAGCTGTCCGATTCCAGCATGCTGAGGGCGACCTTCGCATTTTCTGCGCATTCCACCCGGTAGCCGTCTTCGAGGAACCAGTTAAATAATGAATCACGAACCGACGGCTCATCGTCGACAATCAATATGGAAATCTTTTTCGCCATCCTTATTCCCCTTCATTAGTGATCAAAGGCAGTATGATAGAAATTGTAGTTCCCTTTCCGGGTACTGATTTGAGATCAATTTTTCCGTTATGACTCTGTACGATTCCATGAACAATGGACAGGCCCAGGCCAATCCCTGCACCATTTCTCTTGGTAGTGAAAAACGGTTCAAAAATGTGTGAAATATCTTCAGGTGGGATCCCGGAACCATTGTCTGATATCTCTACCATGATCGTATCTCCATCCGGATTGGAAGTTTTAAAAATAATTTCACCCCCTTCCGTAACCGCCTCCGAGGCGTTCACCAGGATGGCTACACAGGCCTGCTTGATTTGGTTCGGACTGCACCAGGTAAGATCGGAATGTGCGCTGAAATCTGTTAAAAGATTGATGTTAGCGATATTGATGGGATGCGACATGAGCTGGTAGGTTTCCAGTAGGATCTCATGAAGGTGACGGGTTTCAAAGTCATCCTGGTCCTTTCTGGAGAAATCCAGCAACCCCTTTACAATATCACCGCACCTTTTGGTCTCGTCTTCAATAAGTTTCAGGTGTTTTAATATGGACTCTTTTTTTGCAGGCTCGATGTTCTCATTCATTAATTTCTTATGAACCAGTTTGGTGTAAACCAGAATCCCTGATAGCGGGTTGTTGATTTCATGCGCTACCGAGGATGATAGTTTGCCTAATGATGCAATGCGTTCAATGTTAATGAGTTCGTTCTGAACCTCGCCCAATTCTTCCGATTTTTTCTGGACCTTGTATTCGAGTTGTTTCGACCAGTTCTGCAATTCGGTGGTGGCGGTCTGCAGATTGTCGAGCATATGGTTAAATGCATACGACAGCATCCGGATATCATCCAGCTGGTTGGGGTCCACCACCAGTCGCGCGGTATTATCGCCTGTGGCCACCGCTCTGCTTGCCTTGATGATGGCATTCATCGGATTTTTGATATTCTTCCGGGTGAAGAGCAATAGGAAGGAAGCCAGGAAAAGTGTGATCAGAGCAGCCAAAAGGAAAAATTCCCGTGATGATTTCTGAACCGCTGCATCCACATCGGCGAGCGGCATTTTAATAAAAAGGGATCCCAAAACCTCCTCGGATGCATTGTGGGCATGACAGGCTGCCGTATTGTAACACGAAGGTTCATTGAGGATCGGAGTCCGGATGAGGAGATGCCTGGAATTATTGTCGGTCATGCTCATGAGGCATTCACTGTGACTGTCGATAATCCGGTAGGATTTTTCCTTCTGGGGAAACATGTTTTGGATATTGCTATGACAGCCCTTGCAGTTGGGGTCGATATGTCCTTCTTTATTCTCTGAAAAAGACGAATAAGCCAGGTTGTCCTGATTGTCGTACATGTTCACATCATCAATTCCAGGCATGGTATTGATCACGTCCAGCGTGTTCTGGAGCGCGCTGCGGTTATTTTCAAGCATCGAATGATACAGGGCGCCTTCCACAATGGACCCGATGTTACTTCCGTTCTGATGAATCACCGTATTCATGTAACCATCGTTAACAGACCTGAAAATAAGGTTGTTAGATATCAGCAGGAATATAGACAATAGGCCAATGACCAGGACCACGCGGCTGTATATCGATGACCGGAACTTCAGGTATTTTT
>JBBQOG010000350.1:0-4026 GCA_038330665.1 Bacteroidales bacterium | reverse complement strand
CCTCACGAATTAAATCATAGTTCAGCAGACTGTCCATCCGTTCCATATCATTTCGTATCCCTTCGAGCGCAAATTCAAGGTATGCATTTACATCTTTTTCCTTTTCTGAATCGGCCCGGCGTATCAGCTTTAAATATTTGTCAGGGTCCCAGCATAAACTGAAAGTCGGATTGACAATTCGGTTGGCCACTCCGTTGAATCCCTGCTTTTTCATCATTGTGTAAGATACCAGTCGTGACATCAGCCCGTTGGCTTCGCGAAACGGATGAATCCATAAGAACCGCTGATGTGCATAGGCGGTTTTTATGGAATCATATTTCGAAGGTTCCTTTTTGTTCAAATAACTGATGAACCTATCCATAAAAGTTTCCACAAGGTGAAAGGCCGGACTGGTGTTTCCGGGCACTTCGGAACGGGCGGCATTGTTCCTGTACTTGCCTGCAAATCTGCTGCTTTCGTTGGTGATCCCTTCTCTGATCATCCGGTGGAGTTCGGTAAAAAAACCTTGAAAAAAGACGGTTTCGTCAATATTTTCATCCAACAGGCGCATAACCTGGGAAACCTTATCGATCTCGATGGTTTTTCTTCCCTTGGAATCCGGGTCATCATCCTTAGCTTCAAGAAACTTGCTTAACCCGGTTTTATTGCCATCCACGCGAGCGGAGCTCATCGCATCGAGGTCGAGAAAGATGTTTCGCAACTGGTTATAGATAAAAGAATCGGTAGTGATGACCGTCTCTTTTTTGCGCAGATACTCGATATCCATGACCAAGTCGGTCACGCGGCCGCTAAACTGCGGCTCAGGGGTTTGAAATGTGATTGCTTTCATAGCAATACCAACTTATTAACAAGTAGGTCTAATTGATTAATTTACACGAATATACTAAAATAATGCCAGGTTTTACCAATCCTTCGTTCAAATATATGATATATAACGTATTCCATTCTGAAAAATTATTATTTTTTTTCATATTTGGCTGGTAAATGGAAAACAACGAAATGCAAATAGACCAGCCTGCGGGAATATTCAGGATCAGGCCGATCGAGCCGGCCGATTCCCCGATTATTAGGGACATCATTCTCGAAACACTCGTGGAATATGGAGCTGTTGGGGGAGGATTTGCTTCAAGTGACCGAGATACACAACAAATGTTTGAGGCTTTTCAAAAGGAAGGGAGAAAATATTTTGTTTTGGAAAAGGTTGAAAGTGCAGACCAGAAAGATGGACCGAATGTTTTGGGCGGAGCTGGAATCACCCCCTTACCGGGCGAGCCAGAAACTTGCGAACTGGTTAAGATGTATTTCCGTCCGGAAATAAGGGGACTTGGTTTGGGTAAAAAATTATTGAGTCTCTGCCTCGATGTGGCACTTGAATCCGGTTATCGTCATATATATCTGGAAACAATTGAACAAATGCAATCCGCACGGGGTTTGTATGAACATCTTGGTTTTAAGCAAATTCCTCATGCTATGGGTAATACCGGCCACTTTTCATGCGATCTGTTCTATTATCGGGAACTTGTTTAAACATAAAAATCTTATACATTTGCACTCCCGTATCACACCTCGGGGTGTAGCGCAGTCCGGTTAGCGCGCGTCGTTCGGGACGACGAGGCCGGAGGTTCGAATCCTCTCACCCCGACCCAGTATATGAAAACCGTTGTAGATGAATAATCTACAACGGTTTCGTTGTTTTATGCTGGAAAAGGCTGATGGGGCACCTGGATATAGAAAGTGATTCACCGGCCACCCCTGAGCTTTTCCATGAGTTTGGATGCTGCCACCGATGAGCTTTCCGGAACCGCATCCTTTTCCAACGACGTCCTGAGAAGTTCCAGTAAATCATTGAAACCGTCTTCCTAATGCTTTCCGAAAATGTGATGGGCACCATGTCGCAGAGTAGCCGAATCTGCACCTTCCCTGATAATGGCGCTCAATAGTTCCGGCCATGCAGCTTTCCTGAAATCTTTCAATGCTTCGGCAGCCAGCCAGGCTACGTCAGTCTCATGGTCCTGAAGGGCTGCAACCAGCGAGGGTATGGAATTCGGATCGCCGATCTCACCCAAAGCTTTGGCCGCTTCCCATCTGGCTTTGTAAACCTTGGAACTGTGCAGAACCTCCGATAATGCTGCGACTGCCGGTTTACCTATTATTATAAGCGACTTCCGGGCCTCTCTGCGAACCTTATCATCTTTATCAGCCAAACGTTCCAGTAATGATTCAATGTTCTCAGGAATTGGTTTTGTTAACTCATACATTTTTCCAGGTTTTTAATATTTATTGTCCTTGGGATTCATTCATCCTCAAACTCCACCTCTATTTTCGACCGCTACATTATTGATAAAAATAGTGGGTAGTGCTGCTGTGATTTTTACAAAATTCCTTTAAAAAGTTATATCATTCACACCTGGTAGTTAACCATCCGAATTCGGGATTGGTTCTTTAGCTCCCACACCTTGAACGTGATCTTACACACTGATGAAATGAAATGCGCCTTTAATAAAATTATGTGCATTATTATATACGTTTTTGAAAATAATGACGTATATTGGTAACGAACACCTGGTGATAAGAAGTCACACCGACCAAATTTATTTTAGCTGAACTTAACTATATTTTAACCGATAAAGATTTTCATTATGGCAACCATCTCAAAAAAGCTGAATGTTCTGGGGATCCTCGTCAGGCGGTTGTTTATGCCGCCGATTGAGAAGCTGATCCTCAGGAATATTCTAAAAAAAGGCAGAACCTATCCGGGTGATGTCGTAAAAGATCTGGGGATTTCCCAGGCGGGTCTAAAAAAGATCCTTGAACTGAAAAGGAAAGGATACCTCATTCGTGAGGATGATTCAAGCTGCATGCGGATCAACCCAAGCAAGCGGAAAGTAGTTAAAATAATGACCGGCTGATTTTTCAGCCTATGATGCACAGAATGCCGGGAGAACTCATTTCACCCGGCATTTTTTTTGATACTGAATGGGTCCTGGTTTCATTCATCCTGTTTGGAAATCCCTATATTCGCCGTACGTTTAGCTCAAATCTATTGAACCATGAAAGCAAAATTATTTACCCGGGCTTTGCTCGTTTTATCAGCATTAGTGTTGGGAACTCTTATGACCGTTTCAGGGGGAGAAGTCACCCGGAATAAAGCCTTAGCTATTGCGGAAAAGGTTGTGGCTCAATATTTTCCCAGCTCATCCCGGAAATTGTCTGCCACTATCCAGGTTGAGGATCAGTCCGGATCTTCTGAACCCTTTTATATATGCAATGTGGGAGGGTATGGCTTTGTCCTGATAGCAAAGACTGAAAGTTGTCCTCCGGTTCTTGGATTCTCGTGGGAAAGCAGTTTTAAAGGGCAATCCGGCCAAACACCGGAACTGCTCCAGTCGGTTCTCGGCAATATCAGGCAAAAATGTGCTGATTTTGCAGGAATGGACACGATTCCGAAAGCGGTAACGGAAAGCTGGAAGGCATACTCGTCGCAGAAATCAGGGGGCATTAAAAAAACGGGCATTATATCACCGCTGTTAGCTACTGCCTGGAATAATGACGATTCCTATTTTGAGATGTTCCCCAGGAACCATAAGGCCGGAGGGTCGGTTCCGATTGCCATGGCTCAGGTTTTTCGTTATTATGCCGAGCCTTTTATCGGGAATGGAGAGAATTGTTATATCCTGAATGGCTATGGTGAATTGTGCACGGATTTCACAAAAGCCAGGTTTAAATTTGACCGTATGTCGAACACTACCGGAAATCCGGCAGTGGATTCGCTGGTCTATTATATGTCAGTTGCCTGTATGATGCAACCCGAAGGTGCCTCGCTGAACGCCTATCCGCAAACCCTGCCGATAAATTTCGGCTATAGCCAGAACATGGGCCGGGTAGAGAGCTGGGATTATAATATCGGTCTGGTGATCCGTCACGAACTTTCTTTGCGCCATCCGGTTCCGGCCGAATGGCTGGGCCAATCCTTTGTGATTGACGGGTATTTCCCGGATAATCTCTTTCATTTCAATATGGGCCTTG
>JBBQOG010000349.1:0-4027 GCA_038330665.1 Bacteroidales bacterium | reverse complement strand
GGTTCGTACAATGATTACCTGGCCACCTTCCTGGATCAATGCCTGCTCACCAGCCAGCTTCGACATGCCATAGGCGGATTGCGGATCGGTTTTGTCATTTTCCAGATACGGTTTCCAGTGCTGGCCGGAAAATACATAATCCGTAGATACATGGATCAAAGGAATGCCCGCCTTTCGGGCTGCTATGGCCAGGTTTTCAGGGCCTTCTGAATTGATCATCAGGGCCTTGTCGTATTCCTTTTCTGCCAGATCCACGGCTGTATAAGCAGCACAGTTGACGATGAAATCCGGACGGGTGGTGTCGACCATCTCAATCACTGCGCTTCGGTTGGTGATATCGAGTTCTTCAAAATCGGTGGCGATCCATTCGGTTAAGTCCCCGATTCCCGGTAGGTTCAATAACGATCGGCCCAGTTGGCCATTTGCTCCCGTCAGCAGAATTTTTAATTTATTCATTGCCTGTAAAGAAAATTCATCGATGCATCTTTAAACAAAGGTAATACCTTGTCCTTGGCACTCACAATGGACTCGTTCTCTTTAATGGGCCAGGGGATTGAAAGGGCAGGGTCGTTAAAGTGTATGCCGCGCTCAGCCTCGGGATTATAAAAATTGTCGCACTTGTAAAAGAAAACAGCGGTTTCGCTGGTGACCGCAAAGCCATGCGCAAATCCCTGCGGTATGAATAATTGTATTCTATTTTCGGCGCTGAGTTCCATACCGAAATACTTTCCGAAAGTGGGGGAATTTCGTCTGATATCGATGGCTACATCCCACACCGATCCCTGCAGTACTCTCACCAGCTTGCTTTGAGCATAAGGCGCCAGTTGGTAATGAAGACCACGGAGGACCCCATACTGCGAAAGCGATTGATTGTCCTGTACGAACAGGGTTTCAATTCCGGCTTTCAGAAGATCCTTCTGGTTAAAACTTTCGAAAAAATAACCCCGCGAATCTTCAAACACGGTGGGCTCAATGATCAGCAATCCGGCTAGTGGTGATTCTTTTATAATCATGGTTTCTACCAATTCTTGATTTTTTCCTTGGCAATAGCCAGAAGGTATTGTCCATACTGATTCTTTTCCAGCGGTTTGGCAAGGTTGATCAGGTCCTGCTTGCTGATGTAACCCATCTTATAGGCAATTTCCTCCAGACAGGCCACTTTGAGTCCCTGGCGTTGTTCAATGGTTGCAATGAAGTTGGAGGCCTGCAGCAGACTGTCGTGCGTTCCGGTGTCGAGCCAGGCCATTCCGCGTCCTAATAAGCTGACCTTAAGCGCACTTTCTTCGAGATACAGTCGGTTCAGATCGGTAATTTCCAATTCACCCCTTTTAGATGGTTTTAAACTTTTTGCTTTGGCCACCACGGTGTTGTCATAGAAATAGAGACCGGTAACGGCATAATTTGACCTGGGCTTTAAAGGTTTTTCTTCTATGCTCAGTACTTTTCCGGTATCATCAAAATCTGCCACCCCGTATCTTTCCGGATCGGTCACGTAATAACCGAAAACCAGGGCCCCTGATTTCAGTTTTGCTGCATCCTCAAGGATCTTTCCGAAGTTGTATCCATAAAAGATATTATCCCCAAGAACCAGGCAGGCCTCATCTCCATTCAGGAACTCTTCACCGATCAGAAAGGCCTGTGCCAAACCATCCGGCGAAGGCTGTTCAGCATAGGAAATTTTCAATCCCAGTTCCGCACCCGTGCCAAAAAGGTCTTCATACAGATGGAGATCTTTGGGTGTTGAGATGACCAGAATCTCCGTTAACCCTGCGAGCATTAATACCGACATGGGGTAATAGATCATGGGCTTGTCGTAAATCGGTACGATCTGTTTGGAAATGCTTTTGGTCAGCGGATAAAGGCGGGTTCCGGCCCCTCCTGCAAGGATGATTCCTTTCATAAGTTTTATTGATTTCTGTTTATTTAAAATATACAATAGTTTTCAGCAAGCCTTTCAATCAGGTTATCCAACCCCGGTTCATCAATCAGAACCTGACCCATATAACTGTTCTCCACAGCAGAGATTTTCATGAAAGTTTAGTTTTTCGGTGATTCAGTAAAATTGCAAAAAAAAATGGGAAGAAAGCATTATGCAAAAGGACCCCCTAAAATAGGGGTATCCCATAAGCCTGTCAATACCCCCTGCGAAAAATACCTCCCCCGAATATTTTCAGGGTAAAAACCTGCCTGCATTCCCGCTGAAAACTTATGTTTTAGGGAAAATATCGTCATCTGCTGAAAATTTTTTATCTTTGCGCCCAAGTTAATCAAAATAAAGTCTAACGTACTAATTAATTGAGATTTACAAAATGTCGGAAATTGAAAAAAACTTAATTGAAGAGGAAGCCGAGCAAATTTCAACCCCGGTAACCGAATCGGCCCAAGAGGCAGAAAATCCCGAAATCGAAGTTGATTCCAACATCGATGATGCAGACAGTACCCTTCTGGATGAGGAACTTGAAGAAGATGATTTTATTCCGGAAGAGGAAGATGAAGAAGAAGTTGAAGCAGAAGAGGAAGATGATGTGGATGTGGTGACGCTGCTGAATTCAAACACACTGACCGGTGAAGAATTTGACTGGGACAAGTACGAAGCGGAACAGGATGGTTATAGTGCTGAAGAGCGCGCCGAACTGGAAGCCATGTTCGACAAGACCCTTTCTGTGGTCGGTGCTAATGAGGTAATCGACGGAACCGTCGTTTTTATGAACAAACGTGAAGTGGTGGTCAACATCGGATACAAATCCGAAGGTATGGTCAGCCTGAACGAATTCCGCTATGATCCCGATCTGAAGATTGGTGATAAAGTGGAAGTTTATGTGGAAACCCTCGAAGACAAAAACGGACAGCTTGTTTTGTCGCATAAAAAAGCACGGGCCCTCCGTTCATGGGATCGGGTTAATGATGCGTATGAAAAGAGTGAGATTATTAAAGGTTACATCAAGTGTCGTACAAAAGGCGGTATGATTGTCGATGTTTTTGGCATCGAAGCTTTCCTCCCCGGCTCGCAAATTGATGTGAAACCGATTCGTGATTACGATATTTTTGTGGGTAAAACCATGGAGTTCAAGGTTGTTAAGATCAATCATGAATTCAAAAACGTGGTGGTTTCTCACAAAGCGCTTATCGAAGCTGAACTTGAAATCCAGAAACAGGAGATCATTTCCAAACTCGAAAAAGGACAGGTTCTTGAAGGAACTGTTAAAAATATTACCTCTTACGGGGTATTCATTGATTTGGGCGGTGTCGACGGACTGATCCACATCACCGACCTGTCATGGGGCCGCGTAAATCATCCGGAAGAAATTGTAACCCTTGATCAGAAGATCAATGTGGTTATTCTTGATTTTGATGATCATAAGAAGCGTATCGCTCTTGGTCTGAAGCAATTAACTCCGCACCCATGGGATTCACTTGATGCCAATCTTAAAGTTGGTGATGTAGTGAAAGGCAAAGTTGTGGTGATGGCTGATTATGGTGCTTTCGTTGAAATCACCGCCGGTGTGGAAGGTCTCATACACGTATCCGAAATGTCATGGTCACAGCATCTCCGAAGCGCTCAGGAATTCCTGAAAGTTGGAGATGAGATTGAAGCTGCGATTCTGACACTGGACCGCGAAGATCGGAAGATGTCACTGGGTATCAAACAGATGCGCCAGGATCCATGGGCCAATATCGAAACCAGATATCCTATCAATTCACAGCACTCGGCGAAAGTCAGGAATTTCACCGGCTTTGGTGTGTTTGTGGAGATTGAAGAAGGTGTCGACGGCCTGATCCACATTTCGGATCTGAGCTGGACCAAGAAAATCAAGCATCCTGCCGAATTCTGCTCCATTGGCGACGAAATCGCTGTGGTGGTATTGGAAATCGACAAGGAAAATCGTCGCCTGAGCTTGGGCCACAAGCAGTTGGAAGAGAATCCATGGGACGTTTTCGAATCCATGTTCTCCGAAGGAACGCTTCATGAAGGAACCATCATCAGTGTATTTGACCGTGGTGCAGTGATTGCCTTACCTTACGGGGT
>JBBQOG010000348.1:0-4036 GCA_038330665.1 Bacteroidales bacterium | reverse complement strand
GAAATGGGTGATACCGGTCCTTGCGGCCCCTGCTCCGAAATCCATGTAGACCTGCGTTCGGATGAAGAAAAAGCCCGGATAAACGGTCGCGATCTCGTAAACAAAAGCCATCCGCAGGTTATTGAAGTATGGAATCTTGTGTTCATTCAGTATAACCGCAGATCTGACGGATCGCTGGTCCAGCTGCCGCAAAAACATGTGGATACCGGTATGGGGTTTGAGCGTCTGACCATGGCCCTGCAGGGAAAACAATCCAATTATGATACCGATATCTTTCAGCCGGTGATTCAGAAACTGGCAGCAATGACCGGGATCGCTTATGGTGCCGACTCTTCCACCGATATCGCGATGCGTGTCATCGCCGACCACATCAGGGCCATCGCCTTTTCCATCGCCGACGGACAGCTTCCTTCAAATACGGGTGCAGGATATGTCATCCGCAGGATCCTTCGTCGTGCGGTACGGTATGGTTTCAATTTTCTGAATCTCAAAGAACCTTTCCTGATGAGTTTGGTACCGGTGCTTGTCGACCAGATGGGCGAAGCATTCCCTGAATTGTTGAACCAGAAAGAATTGATCGAACGGGTAACCGGCGAGGAAGAAAACTCCTTCCTGCGCACGCTGGAAACCGGTATCATTCTGCTCGAAAATCTGGTTAAAACGCAAAAATCCAAAGAGATACTATTTAGCGGAAAAGCAGCTTTTGAACTTTACGACACCTATGGATTCCCACTGGATCTAACCGAACTGATCCTCAGCGAAAAAGGAATCAAAGTGAACATCCCCGAATTCCATCAGGAGATGGAATTGCAAAAATCCAGATCCAGACAGGCATCCGGACAAGAAACGGCCGACTGGGTAATCCTGCGTGAACAGGAGGAACAGCAGTTTGTCGGATATGATCAGCTATCACTGGATATCCATATCACGCGTTATCGCAAGGTGAAAACTCCGAAGAAATCGTTTTACCAGCTTGTATTTGATAAAACACCTTTTTATGCAGAGAGCGGCGGTCAGGTGGGTGATACGGGAATACTGAAATCACAGGCGGAAACGATCCGGATTACCGACACCAAAAAGGAGAATAACCTTACCGTTCATCTCGCGGATGAGTTGCCAAAAGATCCCTCCGCGGTTTTCGTGGCTTCGGTAAACGAAAACCTGAGGCAGAATACCATGCGGAACCATTCGGCTGCTCATCTTTTGCAATACGCTTTGCGACAGGTTTTGGGGATGCACGTGGAACAGAAGGGATCACTGGTGGATCCGAATTATCTTCGGTTCGACTTCTCGCACTACCAGAAAATGACCGAAGAACAGATTGATCAGGTGGAAAGCCTGGTCAACAGGCTGATCCGGCAGAATATCTCCCTGCAGGAATTACGCTCAGTTCCCCTGGCAGAAGCACGAAATATGGGAGCCATGGCCCTTTTCGGTGAAAAATATGGCGATCAGGTGAGGGTAATCCGGTTTGGCGAATCGGTTGAGCTTTGCGGGGGGACCCATGTGGCATCCACCGGACAAATCGGATTCTTCCGCCTGATATCCGAAAGCAGCATCGCGTCCGGGATTCGCAGAATTGAAGCACAGTCAGGCCAAAAAGCAGAGGAAGCTATCCGCACACAGCAAAAAACCATTCATGAACTGAGCCTGCTGTTAAAATCGGGTCAGGGAATGGTCGAATCTGTGAACCAACTGTTGGAGGAAAACCAGCAACTGCGGAAAAAGATCGAACATTTTGGAAAGGAACAGATCAAAATCCTGAAAAACGATCTCAAAAATCGGATCCAACCGCTGAACGGGGTGAACCTGATTTGTGAGCGGGTGGATATGGATGAAGCCGCACAAATTAAGGACCTGGCCTACCAGATTAAAGGGGAGACCGACAATCTGTTCCTGGTGATCGGTTCGGTTATACAGGGCAAACCTTTACTTACCATCATGATTTCTGAAAGTCTGACGGAGAGTATGGGCTTGCATGCCGGCAATATCATCCGCGAAAGTGCCCGGGAAATGCAGGGCGGCGGCGGCGGTCAGCCATTCTTCGCTACAGCCGGAGGAAAGGATGTAAACGGGCTCGACAGGGCCATGTCGAAAGCCAGAGAATTTCTATTGGAGAAAATAAATTAATCAGGGTTTTAGAAAGGGCAAGGCACCGGCAAGGCAGGTATAGATGATCGGTGCCCTGCCTGCGATTTCCCCGTCGGCCTCCACAACCGTGATGCTGCCGGCCGGTTCGATCGACAGTTTCCGGGTCCGGTGATAGGAAGCCCCTGGGTGATTCACCTTTTCCGACCTGCGCACACGCGGGTAATTTTTGAGATAATCGAGAATGCTGAGGTTTGCAAAAATGACCACCTCAAACATCCCGTCATCCATCCGCGCTTCAGGGGCAATACCCAGTCCACTGGCAAAAAAGCGTCCATTTGCAACCACTAAACTCAGCACAGAACCCTCCCAGTGAAATCCTTCCCATGAAACAACTATTCTTTTGGGCTTGTAAGTAAAAAAAGTAAGCAGGGTAGATAACAGGAAAGTGAGTTTCCCTCCCAGTATTTTTTTCCTCAGATGTACGCCGTTCACCCGGACTACCACATCGGCCCCGATACCCAGGTCCGCAATGTTATCAAAGTAACGTACGGTGGTGGACCCGTCCGGCTGCCGAAATTCCATGCAACCGGCATCCAGCATGGCGGGACTGTTGCGACTGATCAGGCCGGCCAGCTGTTCCACGTCGCGGGAAATTCCGATTCCCCGTGCAAAATCATTGCCGGTTCCAAAGGGCAACACACCGAGTACCGTTCGATACTTCGCTTTACCCCCGGCACGGAGAAACCCATTGACCACCTCATTTAAAGTACCATCGCCTCCCACCGCAATCAGAAAATCGCAACCCTCCTCAAGGGCCAGGCCTGCGAGTTTTTCTGCATGGCGCGAACTTTCAGTTTCATAAAAATGCACCCGGTAATGATCGGAAAATCGATTGGTTAAAACTTCCCTTACCCGCTTTTTGCCCCCGATAATCCCGTGAAGAACAAATGAAATTTTCTCCATCCACCAACAGGTCCGCCTTCAGATTTTACGAACCGGGGCACAATTTAAGAACATTTTTGAAGGTTTCGCGGCAGGTGCTTTCCAATTTGGCAAACTGTTTTATTTTTACATCTTTACATAAATAACTATTGAATGGAATTCAGGTCTCTCGAAAATCGATATGACAAAATGCTTTTCCGTCGCTGCGGAAATAGCGGAATCAATCTACCCCTCCTCTCAGTGGGTCTCTGGCATAATTTCGGCGGAGTCGATGATTTCGAAACCGGCCGGGAAATGGTGCGCTATGCTTTTGACCACGGTATTACCCATTTCGACCTTGCCAACAATTATGGTCCACCCCCGGGGTCTGCAGAAATCAGTTTTGGGAAAATTCTCGAAAAGGACCTCGCTTCCTACCGCGATGAACTGATCATATCGACCAAAGCCGGATACCTGATGTGGCCCGGACCCTATGGTGAGTTTGGTTCCAGAAAATACCTGCTGGCTTCGCTTGACCAGAGCCTGAAAAGGATGAAGCTGGATTATGTCGATATTTTTTATTCGCACCGTTACGATCCCCTGACACCGCTGGAAGAAACCATGGGCGCCCTGGCTCAGACAGTAAAATCGGGCAAGGCCCTTTACGCCGGAATCTCCAATTATCCCCCTGCAGAAACCCTCGAAGCTTCGCGGATTCTCAAAGAACTGCGCACCCCGTGCCTGATCCACCAAGTGAAATATTCCCTGTTCCGCAGGGAGGCCGAACAGGGTCTGTCGGATGTCCTGAATGCTGAAAGAATCGGCTGTATTGCCTTTTCCCCTTTGGCTCAGGGATTGTTGACCAACCGTTATGTTAATGGAATCCCGAAGGATTCAAGAGCCGGGAAACCGCATGGATTTCTGAAAGTCGACCAGATTACCCCTGAAGTTCGTTCAACCGTGACCCTGCTCAGCAAAACCGCTGAAAATTTAGGGTTGCCGCTGGCGGAACTAGCTCTGAACT
>JBBQOG010000347.1:0-4051 GCA_038330665.1 Bacteroidales bacterium | reverse complement strand
GGTACCGGAGCATTGGGTGGAGTGGTGAACATTCTGACTCAAAAAGGGCAGTATTTCGATAAGTCGACCATCCATGGTTCCGCAATCGGCGTGTATGAAAATGTAAATAATCTGCTGGGTGCTCATCTCTCGCTGGTATCCGGTTCAAAATCCTGGAAATTCCGCATGAGCGGGGGGTATCGTACTGCCGGGAATTATTCGACACCCGACGGTATTCAGCCCAACTCGCAGTTCACAGATCAGAACCTGAATGCCACTTTGGGAATCCGGCCGTTAGCCAATCATGAACTTGAAATCAATGCCCAGCATTTTCAGGCTTTCAACGTGGGAATTCCGGGTGGGGCTCCATTTGGCGCGCAGGCAACCGCCACTTATCCGGAAGAAAAACGGCAACTGATATCAGCAAAATACAGCATCAAGAACCTCCTTCCATCCATGGATGAAATCAGTTTCAGGGTTTACCAACAAAATATTCTCCGTGATGTGGAACTGATCCCGAACACACCACCTGTCATAAACGGAAATATCCGGCTTACGGCAGAAAAGATTTTACCGGTGGGCGCGCACAACACCGGCGGAATGGTACTTGAGAGCAAATGGAAAACGGGTGAAAAAGGGAAATTGGTCGCGGGTATTGACTTGTGGCAGCGGAAGTTGGTAACATCCAGGGATAAGTTTATTCAGAAGGAAGTAATTAATGGGTTTCAACAGGTTATTTCCTCGATGCAAGTCATCCGGTCAGAGAAGCCTAATCCGGATTCGAAGTTTGGCAGCGGCGGTATTTTCGTACAACATGAATCCAGTTTGTTGAATGATAAGCTGGAGGTCACGCTGGGTGCCCGTCTCGACAGGATCCGCGTGGCAAATGAACAGGGTCTGGACCCGGTTTCGATTTCGGTGGACGGTGTGCTGTTGGATCCGGTACCCAATCAGCGCATTGTTTTTCCTGCTGACACCGTGGGTGCCTGGTCATGGTCGGCCAATGCCGGAGCCTTGTATCACCTGTTGAAAAACCTTGACCTGACCGCGAATGTCGGACGGTCCTTCCGGAGCCCTTCACTGGAGGAAAGGTTCAAATACATAGACCTGGGATCCAAGGTCCGGTTGGGTGATCCAACCCTGAAACCTGAAAAGGGACTTTTTGGCGATATCGGTCTGAGGATTTGGAAGGATCGTTTGCAGTTGCAGGCCAACGGTTTTATTAACTATTTGACTGATATGATCGTGGAAGCTCCGGGTGTGTTTGTTTACAGTCTAAGCACCGGCATCGGTGCAGGGGTTACCGATACATTGCCTGCACTCATCAACTCGAATGTCGCCAGCGCGCTGTTAACCGGATTTGATGCATCGGTGAATTTTCAGCCCTTTAAAAACGGCGTATTATTTGCCAAGGCCTCATACGTAAGGGGTATCGACCTGGAGCAAAATTCCAACCTGCCGTTGATTCCACCATTCTCCACCGGAGCCGGGTTCCGTTACCAGGTGCCGGGTATCTTCACTGTTGAATGGACCACCAACTGGACCGCTGCACAAAAGAAGATTGCCATTGGCGAAAAATCCACTGACAGTTACTTTCTGTCCGATTTTTCCCTTTACTCTGCATCGAAAGAGTTGGGCGTCACTTCGTTTCAACTATTCGCCGGAGTGGATAACGTGTTTAATAAATCATACCGCAACCATCTTGCCACTAATCGGGGTCTGATCCTGACGGAACCCGGACGAAATGTGTATGTTAAACTGGTGATGCGGTTTTAGATGCTACCCCAGAACATGGCATTAAGCAAAAGCTTATGCATGCCGGCCCAATACCCGCGGAAAACCGGATCATCCATAAACAGGATGACCTTTCCGCGGCCCAGCGATTGTCGTTGAATTGCAGATGACCCTTTCAGCAATTCGAGGTTCGCATGGTTGATATAACCTGAAAGCAACGGATTAGCGGAGTATACCGCCGGATTTTCGTATGGATCGCCAACGGTCTGATAGAAGGAAGTTCCTTCTTTAAAAACTGCCAGTTTATCCGTGTGATAGCCATATGCGAGGGGATGTGTGGTGTCGAGGCCGGCTTGGAAAATCGTTCCCGGAATTGACTTTCCCGAAAAATCAAAGGATCGGCTGCCATAGGGCCTTATGCCGGAAGGCAAATCGGTTTTGGGGGTTGAATTTTCAACGGGGTTTAGTTTTGCAAAGCCATTTTTGGATAACCAGGCGCATCCGCCTTCAATGCCGATGAGTATACCTCCTTTTGAAACCCAATCGCGAAGATTTTCAATCCCTTTCGTATCTATTGTATAGGATCCGGTCAGGAGGATGGTGGTGTAATTATCCAGGTTGATGGAGGAAAATCGGTTGATTTCTGCCAGGGTCAGGGGTATTTTATAACGGGTATCCAGCAGATACCAGATTTCGCCGGTTATGCCGCTGTTACCCGCTCCAGAAAAAGTCAGGATTTTTGGAAGGGTAAGATCCGTGAATTTGCCGCTGCCCAGATCGGGCCCGTCCGGAGAATAGCCGGTAGGTGCGGCATAAAGAGTTAACCCGTCCTCGTTGGCCAGTTTGTTTAAAATGAAAAACAGATCGGGACCTGAAAATGGTTGATTTTGATTCGGTATCAAGAGGGTTCCGGGCTGGAATTGTACTCTATTTTGGCCGAAATCCAGTATGAATCCTTCATTGGCTATTTTGGCATGCAGACCCTTTACTAAAATCTGATACAAGGATTTGTGAACCAGGTAAGGGTCACAGGGGATCAGGTAGCCCACCGAACTTTCTGTTCCGTTAACCTGCCCATTCACTGCAGGCAAAACCTGTAATGCTTTTTTCCCGGTTAACTTCGGAAAGGTTTTTTGATCGACCGGCTCAAAGGGAATTCCCATGGCCAGGGGAAGGGTCCAGGAGCTCACATCATAAAAGGTACTGTCTGTAAATTTGATAGGGGTTTCGAAAAGGGATCTTACGAGCTTGTATTCGGGTTGGGCTGAAGGCACAAACCAGGCTGATGAGGGGCGAAAAGATTTGCCGTTTAGCTCCAGAGAATTCTCCAGTGGGAATACCAGAATCTTATGCTGCATCAGCACGTCAATCATCATGCGGGTTTTGTACAAATCATTATTATCGCCAAATACATACCCTTTGACCGCTGCATTTTCGCCTTCCGACAGGGAGGATTTGTAAAAATCAGCCATATAATACTGTAGCTCCTTTTTCAGGTCAAAGGCGGCCGAAAGGGTGGAAAGGGAAACGGTTACCTGATTACGAATGGTAAACGGAAAGGACAGCAGGCCGTTGGCCGTCTGGCGGAGATGCCCGCGACTGCTGGCTTGTTCAAAGAGAATGCCTATTGAACCATGAGCATCCGGGTAGGAGGATCCTTTTCCGAGGTAAAAATCATCAAAACTTTCCTCAGTAAAATACAGGGAGCCAATATTATCCAGCGCTTTTGCATGATAAGTCCCGATCTTTTGGGTGAGCGCAAAATTTCCCGGTGGAATCAGCGGATTGTTGCGTGCAGGTACTCCGGGTTGGAAGAAGAAGGTTGAATTGGATCCCATTTCATGATGATCGGTGACCACATTTGGCATCCAGGCATGAAATTGCGCCACCAATGCCCGCGTTTCCGGGTGCTGGAGCAACAGCCAGTCGCGGTTCAAATCGAACCAGTAGTGATTGCTCCGTCCGCCGGGCCAGGGCTCCTGAAACTCAAATGAATTGAGATCCGGGTTATTGTTCATGCTCTTCCGGCTGTTGACAAAGCTGGCAAAACGGTTCAGTCCGTCGGGGTTCAGGCAGGGGTCCAGCAGGATGATGGTCTGATCGAGCATCTGTTTGACATTCTCATTTTCACAGGCTGCCAAATAATAGGCCACGAGTGGAACGGCATTGGCACCACTGGGCTCGTTTCCATGGATGCTGTATCCCAGCCAGACCACCAGCGGATCCTTGGCTTTCGCCTTATCTTTTCCAGCCGGATCCATAGCGGCCAGATGGTCCCTGCGAAGTTGGTCGAGGTTCTGTTGATTGGAAGATGAAGATATAATTAATTGAATCAGTG
>JBBQOG010000346.1:0-4052 GCA_038330665.1 Bacteroidales bacterium | reverse complement strand
TGGCTGATCCGATCACTCCGGAACCCCCTGTTATCACACAGACTTTTCCATTAAGATCATTGAAATTGATTGGTGCCATTATCATTTTGTTATGCTCTGTAAAGCTACATAAAATTCAGTGCAGAGGGGCTGCGACAAAAGCAAACGGTACTTCTATAATCAGCGAGCCGCATACAAATTGCACTTACTGTTGGGGGCTATTCAGATGTGGTTTAGTGGTTAGACACACGATTATTGGCATTTTGTTGCAGTCACCCGGCAATTTTTTAATCAATCACTTTTATGATCGAAAACAGTATTATTCCTGCCATAAATAATTAATTTGAGAAACCATAAAACAAAGCAATTATGAAAATCAAATTATTAGTTATCAGTTTTTTAAGTATACTTTCCCTGCATTCAAATGCACAAATTGTCCCCATGGGGCAAGTGCTGGAAGGTCTCTCTATGTCGAGTCCGATTCTTGGTCGTGAGGTGAACTATGCCATTTACCTGCCGCCGGATTACAAGGAAGGCACCCGCTTATATCCGGTGGTATATCTTTTACATGGATATACTGATAATGAAACCGGGTGGATCCAGTTCGGCGAAGTAAATATGGCAGCCGACCGCGCCATTGCCTCGAGGGAGATCCCAGCCATGATTATCGTGATGCCCGATGCAAAAGCAACGTGGTACATGAATAATGCCGACGGATCCGAAAAATTCGAGGATATGTTTACTCAGGAATTCATACCGTTTATCGATAAAACTTACCGTACCCGGGCCAAAAAGGAGTTCCGTGGCATATCGGGATTATCGATGGGAGGATTCGGTTCACTGCTCTATTCACTGAAGCATCCGGAGCTTTTTGCAGCCTGTGCTGCATTCAGCTCTGCTGTCTGGACCGAAGCAGAGGTTAAAACCATGACCGAAGGCAAAGGCGGCGGAATGTTCGACAAGCTGTTCGGACTCACCAAGGAAAAGACTCTGCTGACTCCTCATTACAAAGAGAACAGCATCCTCGACCTGGCCGCTACACTGCCAAAAGATCAGATCGAAAAGGTCAAATTCTATATCGATTGTGGCGACGACGATTTCCTGTACAAAGGAAACTCGGCGCTGCACGTTCTCCTTCGCGACCGGCAGATCAAGCACGAATTCAGGGTGCGCGATGGAAGTCACAGCTGGATTTACTGGCGTACGGGGATACCTGAGGGGCTCAAATTCATTGGGGAGAGTTTCCATCGTTAAAAATAAAGTAGGGACGCATTATTTGCGTCCTACCTGCCTTTAAAAACTGTAAGACTATAAGACATTAAGAGAGATTTAATTATGAATGCCATTTCGGTGTGTGGATTGAACTGCGCAGAATGCGAGTTTTATCAGAAAAGTTGCGATGGATGCTATGCAGTACAAGGAAGCACTTTCTGGGCTCAGGAGATGATGCCAAATAAGGTGTGTCCCTTGTTTCAATGTGCCTTTAATGATCGCGGATACGAAAGCTGCGGCGATTGCGCGGAGTTGCCATGCGACCTTTTCCTCCAAATGAAGGATCCTTCCTCTACTGACGAGGAACATCAGAGGATGATACAAGTCAGGGTGGAGAGGCTGAAGGGTTAAGAACGTTAAGAACGTGAAGAATGTTAAGAAAAACACTATTCATCGGGGTCGTGCTCACCCTTTCGGTGGCGGCGCAAGCCCAGGATGCCAGAATCAGCTTTTCGAGTGAGGATAAGCTTTTGGTTCAAGGTTTCGAATGGGCAAAAAAACAGGCCATGGCCTATGTTTTCAGGGGAAATGACCCGGTCGGGGATTGGTACGAGGCGGCCCTGCCAAAACGTGAGGCATTCTGTATGCGCGACGTTTCGCATCAATTAGTTGGGGCCCAACTGCTTGGATTGGCGGATATCAATAAGAACCTGCTGTCGAAATTTGTGGTAGCAATAGCAGAAAGCCGCGACTGGTGCGGATACTGGGAGATCAACCGGTATAACCTTCCGGCACCGGTGGATTACCAATCCGATCAGGATTTCTGGTACAACCTTCCGGCTAACTTTGATATTATCGATGCGTGTTACCGGGCCTGGCTCTGGACAGGAGATTCCACCTACCTGATCGATCCTGGATTCCTGAATTTCTACGAAAAGTCTCTGAATGAATATGTCAAGCGCTGGGATCCGGATGGTGATGGACTCATGGAGGGATGTGCCGACAGTACAAGCAGCCGGGGATTAAGTTCCTACAATGAAGAGCAATATGGCCGAGTTGGGGCCGATTTGCTTGCTGCCCAATATATTGGCAACCTGGATTATTCAAAGATGTTGATGCTTCGAAAACAACCCGCACTAGCCAGGGAGTATGCCCGGCGCGGAAACAAGATCAAGGATCACCTGAATTCCGACTGGTGGGATACGGGTCAGAAACTGTACCATCATTACATCAGGTATAATGGCAAGTGGCTCGACGATAAACAGATGATGTCGTTTTTACTGAGATGGGACGTGGTACCCGCCGAGCGGGCCCCGGCAGTAATCGATCACCTGATCGCGGTAGTTCCCAAAACGGGTGTGGAAATGAACACTTACTACCCTCTCGAAACCTATCGCTTCGGAAAAGCCGACGATGCTTACAAATTGCTGATTCGGCTGGTTTCGCCCGACCTGAAGCGTCGGGAATATCCGGAGGTATCTTATGCTGCCATAGAGACTTATGCAATGGGTTTGATGGGCATTGAGGCTGATGCAGGTACAAATTCTATCCGGACAAAATCAAGGCTGACCGAGGCAACCAGGTGGGCCGAATTAAAAGACATGCCGGTTTTCGATGGCACCATAACCATCAGGCATAATGGGATTACGACATCTTCATTAATGAATAACACCGGGAAAACGATCAGCTGGGAAGCCTGGTTGGGCTCAGGGGAGAAAAGGTTGATCAAGGTGAAGCCGGGCGAAAAGAAGACGGCTGGGTCGTTGTAGGCATTCGCGGTAAGGTGATTAGCCCAGAAAGGCAACCGCTTCACCAAACACCTGCAAAAAAGCCTGATCCACCTGTGGGCGTAAAGCAATGTTTCCGGTTGGGAAAGGGTTTTCGTGCGAATAGGGATAAGGAAAATCAAGGATCGACATGGGAATCTTGTTGCGGTCCTTCGCTCCGGATAAGGTTTTCAGGATAGATTTTGCCGGAATCACCTGATCGCGTGACAAGCCGATGGCTGATATCTGATTTCTAAGGCGGTGGAAGGAACGATCCCGAAATACCTGTAACCGGTCGAGTCTGAGCATAGCCATAAAAGCCGACCACAATTCATTGAAGGTATTCAGATGCTCAATAGTTATCTTGCTTTTTATCACTCGCGGATCCTGGCGTAGAAAAGCCTCATCAAGCCGGTCGAATGCTTGGGTATCCATTATATACCGCGAAATTCCCTGCATCTGTGCAAATGAACTGCCACCCAGGAAAAGAAAATTCTTCGACTCGGAAAACAAGTGATTGGGATTGGCTATCAACAATACTTCCAGCAGGAATGCCCCTACGGAATAAGCGAAAAAATCAACTGAGGCACCCTCCCTGAAAAGCGGATGATTCCCGGAGCGGATCATTTGTGTCAGTGATATCAAGTCGTAACAGCTTTGCAATCCCGATGTTGCAAACCACTCGGGATGGGAATCCAGGCGGGTGCTCAAAGCCGCATTGGCAGGAGTTGCCGCAGCATTTAGCGGTGCCTGAACAATCCGATGCTGAGATACTTCCTGCATCGCACGAGGATCGCTCCAGAAGCCCGGGGAACGGTTAACATGAAAAGCCATCGGAAAAAGGATCACCGCTTTACCAGTTTTCTCGCTTAAATATTGAGCCCAGTACAGGTATTTCGACCAACTCCTTTCGTTAAGACCATGCAGCATGATAATAGCACCTTCAACCATTGGTGCTGCCTGGGGCATGAATACCGGATAAGTAAAATGATAGTTGCCTTCGAAAGAACGGGCCAGAAGATCGGAATAATCGCCAGTTGAACTGCTCGGCTGGCCGGTTTTGCCCTTTTCGGGTGTAACCACCGATATAAAATC